>NZ_JBSGXU010000003.1:0-117007 GCF_053610205.1 Streptomyces sp. NPDC054932
CACGTGTGCCGCGGGGCCGGGCAGGCGGTCAGACGGTCAGGACGATCTTGCCGCGGGTACGGCCCGCGGCGCTCAGCTCCCAGGCCTTCGCGGCCTCGGCGAGCGGCAGCGCGTGCTCCACGTTGACCGTGAGCCTGCCCGTGTCGGCGAGTTCCGCCAGGAAGGTCAGATCGGCGGTGTCCGGGCGCACCCACAGCTGGTGGGCGCCCTTGGCGGCCGCCTCGTAGTCGGCGATCGAGACCACCCGGTGGCGCTCCTTGACCAGGGACTGGAGCGTCTCGATGACGCCGTCGCCGTAGAAGTCGAGGCCCGCGTCGATGCCTTCGGGCGCCAGCTCGCGGATCCGGTCCGCCAGCCCCTCCCCGTACAGCACCGGCTCCGCGCCGAGGGAGCGCAGGTAGTCGTGGTTGTGCGCGCCCGCCGTGCCGATGACCCGCAGGCCGAGCGCGACCGCGATCTGCACGCCGAAGGATCCGGTGCCGCCGGCCGCGGAGTGGATGACCACCGTCTCGCCGGCCTTCAGACCGGCGCGGGTGATCGACTGGTAGGCGGTGAGGCCGGCCAGCGGGAGGCCCGCGGCCTGCTCGAAGCTCAGCTCGCGGGGCTTGCGGGCGAGGGTGCGCACGGGGGCGGACACCAGCTCGGCGTACGTGCCGAGTTCGACCCATTCCTTGCGGACGTAGCCGTACACCTCGTCGCCGACGGCGTGGTCGAAGGTGTCCTCGCCGACCGCCTCGACGATTCCGGCCACGTCCCAGCCGGGTATGACCGGGTGGCGGACTTCGAGGATCGGGTCGAGGTGTCCGGCGGCGAGCTTCCAGTCCACCGGGTTGACCCCGGCGGCCTTGACGCGGACGAGCACCTCGCCCGGACCGACCTTCGGCTTCGGTGCATCAACGAGCTTGAGGGTGGCGGGAGTTCCGTATGCGCTGTATGTGATCGCCTTCATGATCGTTTCCAACGCGGGTCCGCGGCCGGGTATTCCGGCCCGTCAGGCCGGCAGGGTGTTGCGGTGCGAGCTCCGCCGGGCCGCGCTGAAGAGCGCCTGGATCTGGGTGCCCGCCTGCTCGACGTCGTCGAGGGGCGAGGGGAAGGCCAGCCGCACGTCGCGGTGACCGCGCCGCTCCTCCAGCCGCAGGGTGATCCCGTACCGGTCCATGGCCACCGGCAGCGCGCGGACCACGGAGGCGGTGGGCAGCGGCCGGACCAGGCGCAGCAGCAGGGTGACGAGGTCGTGGTGGTCGTCGAGGAGGTGCGTGAGCATGCCCGCCTCGTACGGGGCCAGCGGGTCGGGGCAGGCCGCGTCGAGCTCTTCGAGGCCGACGTGGGAGCGGCCCTCCGGGGTCTCCAGGACGGCCCGGTCGAATTCCATGCAGGTGGAGTTGACGCCGGAGTCGTCGGCCGGGTCGGTGTACGGAGTGAGCAGGCGGCCCAGCACGGTGACCCGGGCGCGCACCCGGTCCCGTACGGGGGTGGGTGCGATGTCGGTGAACTCCAGCCGGATCGTGGGCCGGTGCTCGGACTCGCCGCCCGGCTCGGCGGGGTGCAGGTGCAGCCGTCCCATCGGGTCGCTGCCGTCGAGGTGGCGGACCTCCGACCGCAGCCCGTCGGTGATCACGGTCATGGAGTGCGCGGCGGTCAGGATCGACCGGATGCGCTCGGCATCGGTGGGCCGGGCGGCCGGGGTGGCGGGGGCACCGAACAGGCGCATGCGGATCTCTCCATCGTCCGAGTGACTTAGGTATGCCTAACCTAACCTATCCGGCTCTCCGAGAGTACCCGTCATGCCTCGTGTCGTTGTTGGGCTGAACGGGTGAAACACGAGAGGATGGGGGGATGCACATGAAGCGCACGGCCGAGGCGGCCCGGTGAGCAGGTACGACGTCACCGACGAACAGTGGGAGGGGCTCGCGCAGGTGGTCCCCCTGCGCAGTCGCAATGAATGGCCCTCCCGGGTGGACCACCGCACGATCCCGAAGGCGCCCGGAGCGTCGGCGGCGGAACAGCGGCGCTTCGTGGTGATCAGAGTTCAGATCTTCGCGGACGCGCGGGAGGTGGCGGAGTACCTGATCGCGCAGATCCCGGTGCTGCTCGACCTCACCGGGGCGGACAGCGAAGTGGCCAAGCGGATCCTGGACTTCAGCAGCGGCGTGGTCTTCGGACTGGGCAGCGGGATGCACCGGGTGGACCGGAACGTCTTCCTGCTGGCGCCGGTGGGTACCGAGGTCGAGGGGATCGCGGCCGCGGCCGTCCCCCGATCGTAGGAAGGTCCCCGCGAGGGAACGGTTCGCCGGAGCCACGGGGGGTCCGGCGGGCCGTACCGTCCCGCGCATGGACGCCACCGCCACCGCCGTCGCGTTAGCCGGCACCCGCACCGATTCCCCCGAGGCCTCCGGCCCCCCGACCCCACCCGCGGCACCGACCGCTGCCGCCGCCGGGATCCCCACGGCCGGCCCGCGCCCCGATCCCCGTGTGACGCCGCCCACGGCCCCGGTTCCGCCCGCTGCTCCTGCGATGCCGACCGTGACCCCGGCTCCACCCGGTCTCCCCGTGCCACCGCCCGCTTCCGCCGGTTCGGCTCTCTCGGGCCCGGCGCGGGCCGATGCCGCCGCGGTGTCCGGGGTCCCGGCCCCGGCCGCGATGCCGGACACCGTCGGTGAGGCCACCCCGCCCGATGCGCGGGCCGATGACACGGCGGCCCCCACGGCCCCGGCTCCGCCCGGGCCCGCTGCGGCCGCCGCCGGGACCGGGGGCGGCCCGGCCGTACCGGCGCAGGCCGGTCCCGGGCGCTCCGGCGGTCCTGCCGAGCCCGCGCCGTGGCATCCGCGACCCGTGGTCACCGAGCTGCGGCTGTCCGCCTTCGGACCGCACCGCTCGGCGGCCTTCCCGCTCGGCCCCCTCACCCTCTTCGCGGGGCCGAGCGGCAGTGGCAAGTCCCAGGCCCTGGAGGCCTACGAGGCCCTGGCCGCACTCGGTTCCGGAGCCACGCTGGAAGAGGCCTTCCCGGACCCGTGCGCCCGCATCCCCGACCGCGCCGCCCCCGACGCGCAGCGCCGCCGCGGATTCCGTCTCGGCGCCACCGTCGACGGCCCCGTCGGCCCGGTCCGGCTCGACCTCGCCGTCCAGGCCGAGCCCTCGCTGCGGATCGTCGGCGAACGGCTCTCGCAGAACGGGCAGATCCTGCTCGCCACCGCCCTGCGCGACCCCGGCCGGCGTTCGGTCCAGGCCGCCTGGCTGACCGGAGGCGCCATCGGCGTCACCAGGGCCCCGCTGCCCGACGACCGGCTCGGCACGGCGCTGCTCCCGCTCCGCGTGGCCGGGTCCACGGTCGGCCAGCGCCAGGTCCTGGCCGCCGCCGAGCAGGTGGTCGTGGCCCTGCGGTCGGTGTTCCCGTGCGACCCCCGCCCGGACCGCATGCGGGTGGCCGTCCCGGCGGGCGCGGGACGGCTGCTGGGCGACTGCGCCAACCTGGCCGACGTGCTGCGCCGCACCCGCAGCGAATGCGGCACCCGCCACGCGATGCTGGCGGAGGCGGCCCGTACCGGCTGTGCGGGGGCCGTCGTGGGGCTGGACGTACGGGCTCCCGCGGGCGGCGGGCCCGTCACCGCGGTACTGGACCGCGGCCCCGGCCGGCCCGCCACGGAACTGGCCCGGCTGGGCGCGGGCGAACTCCGCTTCCTCGCGCTGGCGCTGGTCCTGCTCACCGGGCCGGGGGTGCTGGCCATGGACCCGGCCGCCGAACTGCTCTCCGCGCGGCAGGCGCTGACGGTGCTGGCCGACGGTTTCGACCGGGGCCTGGACCGGCGGCAGAGCGCCGAGCTGCTGCGCCTGGCCCGGCTGTCGTGCGCCCGCGGTCACATCAGGCTGGTGGCTGCGGTGGGGGAGGGGACCGCGGCCGCCGCCCGCGTCCTGGCGGGCGTCACGATGGTAGACCTGGGGGCATGAACGAGACGCAGGAACCGTCCGAGCGGCGGCCCGACGAGCGGCTGGACCGACTGCAGCGCCGGCTCGCGCAGTTCGCGGCGGCGCGTGGCTGGGAGCCGTACCACACGCCCAAGAACCTCGCGGTGGCGCTCAGCGTGGAGGCGGCCGAACTGGTCGAGATCTTCCAGTGGCTGACACCCGAACAGTCGGCGAAGGTCATGGAGAAGCCGGAATCCGCCCACCGCGTGGCCGATGAGGTGGCCGACGTGCTCGCGTACCTGCTGCAGTTCTGTGAGGTTCTCGGGGTGGATGTGCTGGATGCGCTCGCCGCGAAGATCGAGAGGAACGAACTCCGCTTCCCCGTGCCCGGGTCACCGACACCGAATCGTCACTCTTCGGAGTGATGGACTCATTCACAATCACGTTTGTGTCCACATTTTCCGAATACCCCTGGCTTTACTGGCGCATTGCCCTCACTCTGGGTAGTGGTGAGGATGGCGGGATGTCGTGCGGACGGGGGACGGCATATGGATGCGGTACGGCTCATCGCGGCCGGCCGGCACGCGCTGGCAACGAGCGGGGCTGCGTGGGACATCGTGGGCGAGGCATGGCAGGTTCAGGCGCTCGCGCAGGGCATAGGGAGCTATCTGGCGGTCACCGGGCCGCCGGAGCTGAGATCGGAGGCACGGGGACTGGGGGAAGCGGGAGGCAGAGGCTGCGGGGTGCTCGACCGGGCGGCCCTGCGCGGAGAGGGCAGCGCGCCCGAGTATCCGCCGCGGGCCGCGCAGTTGAGCGAGGTGTCGGATGTCCGGCAGGCACTGCTCGGACTCCAGGCGCTGCTGGGTGAAGTGGGGATAGCCCTGGTCGGGGTGGCCTGCGGGACGGACGACGAGGCCCTGTACTGGCAGTGCATAGAGTCGATCGACGCGGCCGACGAGTCGAGCGACCGGGTACGGGCGATCCTGCGCCGTATGACGGTCCGCGAGCGGGGGTCGGCCTCGGGCGTGGCCTGAGGGCGGCACGGGTGGGGTCCCGCCGTGCGCGGCGGGACCCGGACGGTCAGGACGGCCGGTGGGACGGGCACTCGCCCTCGGGGGTGCGGTCCGTGGAGGCCTGGAGGTCGGCGTCGAGCCGGGACAGATCGGCGTTCAGCGCCGCCATCAGTTCCTCCATCTGGTGCAGCAGGCCCTTCGGCGCGCCGCCGCCCTGGGCGGGTGCCGCCGGCTCCTGACCTGCTGCGGCGTGCGCTGCCTGCGCTGCCTGTCCGGTCGGTCCGGAGTGTCGGCGGGTCTCCGGCACGGCCTCGTGGGACATGGCGGCCTCCTCGGCCCTGGCCCTTCCGGGGCGGAAGGGGGCGGTGGACGCACCGGCGGAACGCCGCCGGCGCGCGGGCCGGGCGGTCCGGCTCCGTCCGAGCCAACGATCCCCATCCGGGCCGGTCACTGGCGTGCCAGGGGGTGGACCGTCCGGTTGACGAAGATTCACCCTGCAGGGGCGGGAAGTGCAGGATGGAGGGCATGGAACTTCGGATCTTCACTGAACCCCAGCAAGGTGCGACGTACGACACTCTGCTCCGCGTCGCCAAAGCCGCCGAAGAACTCCACTTCGGAGCGTTCTTTCGCTCCGACCATTACCTGCGGATGGGATCCGCCGACGGCCTGCCCGGACCCACCGACGCCTGGATCACCCTCGCGGGTCTGGCCCGGGAGACCAAGCGGATCCGCCTCGGCACGCTGATGACGGCCGGCACCTTCCGGCTGCCGGGAGTCCTCGCCATCCAGGTGGCCCAGGTCGACCAGATGTCCGGCGGCCGCGTCGAACTGGGCCTCGGCGCAGGCTGGTTCGAGCAGGAGCACAAGGCGTACGGGATCCCCTTCCCGGCGGACCGGATGTCCCGGCTGGAGGAGCAGCTGGCCGTCGTCACCGGCCTGTGGGCCACCGAGACCGGCGCCGCCTTCGACTACGCGGGCAAGCACTACCGGGTGGAGAACTCGCCCGCGCTGCCCAAGCCCGTCCAGGCCAAGGTTCCCGTCCTCATCGGCGGCCACGGAGCCAGGCGCACCCCGCGGCTCGCCGCCCGGTACGCGGACGAGTTCAACATGCCGTTCGCGTCGATCGCGGACAGCGAGCGGCAGTTCGGCCGGGTCCGGGAGGCCGCCGTGGAGGCCGGGCGGGGGCCCGACGACCTCCGGTACTCCAACGCCCTCGTCGTCTGCGTCGGCAAGGACGACGCCGAGGTGGCCCGTCGGGCCGCCGCCATCGGCCGGGACGTGGACGAGCTCAAGGCCAACGGCCTGGCCGGCTCCCCGGCCGAGGTCGTGGAGAAGATCGGCGCGTACGGTGCCGTCGGCTCCTCCCGCATCTACCTCCAACTGCTCGACCTCGATGATCTGGACCACCTGGAGCTGATCTCCGCCCAGGTGCTCTCCCGGCTCCGCTGATACCTGCAGGAAGGCGAAACCATGCCACGCGCGTCCGGCCCGCTCGCCGAAGTCCTCGCCCGCAGGGCCGTACTCCTGGACGGCGGGCTCAGCAACCAGCTCGCCGCCCAGGGCTGCGACCTGTCCGGCGGCCTCTGGTCCGGCCGGGTGCTCGCCGAGCGCCCGGACCAGGTGGAGGCCGCCCACACGGCCTACGCACGGGCCGGAGCCGAGGTGCTGATCACCGCCAGCTACCAGGTCGGCTACGAGGCCTTCGCCGCCCGCGGCCACGACCGCGCCGAAACCACCGGCCTGCTGCACCGCAGCGTGCAGCTGGCCGCCCGGGCGGCCGAGGCCGCCGACCACGAGGTGTGGGTGGCCGCCTCCGTCGGCCCGTACGGAGCGGTGCTCGCGGACGGTTCCGAGTACCACGGCCGGTACGGGCTGAGCGTGCGCGAGCTCGCGGCCTTCCACCGCCCCCGCATCGAGGCCCTGCTCGCCGCCGGCCCCGACGTCCTGGCCGTGGAGACCGTCCCCGACACCGACGAGGCCGAGGCGCTGCTCACCGTCCTCACCGAGACCGGCGCGCCCGCCTGGCTCTCGTACACGGTGGCCGGCGGCCGCACCCGCGCCGGGCAGCCCCTCCCCGGGGCCTTCGCCCTCGCCGCGGCGCCCCCGGAGGTCATCGCGGTCGGCGTCAACTGCTGCGACCCCGCCGATGTCCTGCCCGCCCTCGAGGCGGCGGCCGCCGTCACCGCCAAACCGCTCCTGGCCTACCCCAACGACGGCTCGGTCTGGAATCCCGCCACCCAGACCTGGCACACCCCCGAAACCCCCGTCTCCTGGCCCACGCAGGCCTGGCACGGCGCGGGCGCCCGCCTCGTCGGCGGCTGCTGCCGCATCGGCCCGGACCGGATCGCGGCGCTCGGAGCCCGGCTCCGGGGCCGGCCGGGGTGAGCCGGGGGGCCGAAAAACCAGAGGCACCCGGGGCGGGTGACCAGCAACAATCGGTCGTGTGTTCCTGACGATCTCCACCACCGGCTCCCTGGCACGACCCGCTACCGACCTGGGCCACCTGCTGCACAAGCATCCCGGGAAGACGCAGGCGTTCTCCACCTCACACGGCACCGCCCACGTGTTCTATCCCGAGGCCTCGGCCGAACGGTGCACGGCGGCCCTGCTGCTGGAGGTGGACCCCGTCGCGCTCGTGCGGCGGGGCCGGGGCAAGGGCCGGGGCGGGGCACCGGACGCCGCGCTCGCCCAGTACGTGAACGACCGGCCGTACGCCGCGTCCTCGCTGCTCGCCGTCGCGCTCAGCGCAGTGTTCCGTACCGCGCTCAAGGGACAGTGCACCGCCCGCCCGGAGCTTGCGGAGCAGGCCCGGCCGCTGCGCGTCGAGATCCCGGTGCTGCCCGCCCGCGGCGGCGCCGATCTCGTGCACCGGCTGTTCGGCCCGCTCGGCTGGGACCTCGTACAGGCCGAGCCCGTACCGCTCGACGAGCAGTTCCCCGAGTGGGGGGACTCCCGCTACGTACGGCTCGTCCTGGAGGGTGAGCTGCGCCTCGCCGACGCACTGCGCCAGCTCTACGTGCTGCTGCCGGTGCTCGACGACGCCAAGCACTACTGGATCTCCCCGGACGAGGTGGACAAGCTGCTGCGGGCCGGAGACGGCTGGCTCGCCGCCCACCCCGAGCACGGACTGATCACCTCCCGCTACCTGGCCCGCCACAAGCGGCTGACCCAGGACGCCATCGAGCGACTGGAACTGGTCCGCCTCGCCGAGGCAGACGGCAGCGAGGTCGAGGAGCTCGACGATGCCGCGGGAGAGACCGACGACATCGCCGAGGCCGCGGAGCGGCCCGTGCCGCTCGCCGTGCAGCGGCGCGAGGCGATCCTCGCCGCGCTGCGGGCTGCCGGTGCCCAGCGGGTACTGGACCTCGGCTGCGGACAGGGGCAGTTGGTGCAGGCCCTGCTGGGGGATCCGGTGTACTCCGAGATCGTCGGCATGGACGTGTCCGTCCGGGCCCTGCAGATCGCGGCCCGGCGGCTGCGGCTGGACCGGCTGGGCGAGCGGCAGAGCTCGCGCGTCACGCTCCTGCAGGGCTCGCTCGCCTACACCGACAAGCGGCTGAACGGCTACGACGCGGCCGTGCTCAGCGAGGTCATCGAGCACCTGGACCCGGAGCGGCTGCCCGCGCTGGAGTACGCGGTGTTCGGCTCGGCCCGTCCCCGGGCGGTCCTCGTCACCACCCCGAACGTCGAGTACAACGTGCGCTGGGAGACCCTGCCCGCCGGGCACGTCCGCCACGGCGACCACCGCTTCGAGTGGACCCGCGAGGAGTTCCGCGCCTGGGCCGACGAGGTCGCGCGGCGCCACGGCTACCGGGTCCGCCACGTGCCCGTCGGCGACGACGACCCCGAGGTCGGGCCGCCCACGCAGATGGCCGTCTTCACCCTGAACGACACCACAGACACAACCGACTCCACAGACACCACGGACACCACCGACACCCCGAAGGAGGGCGAGGCAGCATGACCGGCACCGAAACCCCCCGTACGCGCACACTTCCCGTCACCGACCTGTCCCTCGTCGTCCTGATCGGGGCCACCGGATCGGGCAAGTCCACCTTCGCCCGCAAGCACTTCAAGCCCACCGAGGTCATCTCCTCCGACTACTGCCGGGGCCTGGTCTCCGACGACGAGAACGACCAGAGCGCCAGCCGGGACGCCTTCGACGTCCTGCACTACATCGCGGGCAAGCGCCTCGCCGCCGGCCGCCTCACCGTCGTCGACGCCACCAGCGTCCAGGCCGAGGCCCGCCGCGGGCTGGTCCAGCTCGCCCGCGAGCACGACGTCCTGCCGATCGCCATCGTCCTGGACATGCCCGAGCAGGTCTGCGCCGAGCGCAACGCCGCCCGCCCCGACCGGGCCGGCCTGCCCCGCGCCGTCATCCAGCGGCACCGCCGCGACCTGCGGCGCTCGCTGCGCGGTCTGGAGCGCGAGGGCTTCCGCAAGGTCCACGTGCTGCGCTCCGTCGAGGAGGCCGAGACCGCCGAGGTCGTCCTGGAGAAGCGGTTCAACGACCTCACCCACCTCACCGGCCCCTTCGACATCGTCGGCGACATCCACGGCTGCTCCTCCGAGCTGGAGACCCTGCTCGCCAAGCTCGGCTACGAGGACGGGGTCCACCCCGGGGGCCGCACCGCCGTCTTCGTCGGCGACCTCGTCGACCGCGGCCCCGACAGCCCTGGCGTCCTGCGCCGCGTCATGGGCATGGTGAAGTCCGGCAACGCCCTGTGCGTGCCCGGGAACCACGAGAACAAGCTCGGCCGTTACCTGAAGGGCTCCAAGGTCCAGCGGACCCACGGCCTCGCCGAGACCATCGAGCAGCTGGAGGCCGAGCCGGAGGAGTTCGTCCAGGAGGTGAGGGAGTTCATCCGCGGCCTCGTCAGCCACTACGTCCTCGACGGCGGCAGGCTGGTGGTCTGCCACGCCGGGCTGCCCGAGAAGTACCACGGCCGCACCTCCGGCCGGGTCCGCTCCCACGCCCTGTACGGGGAAACCACCGGCGAGACCGACGAGTTCGGCCTGCCCGTGCGCTACCCGTGGGCCGAGGACTACCGCGGCAAGGCCGTCGTGGTCTACGGCCACACGCCGGTCCCCGACACCACCTGGATCAACAACACCATCTGCCTCGACACCGGCGCCGTCTTCGGCGGCCGGATGACCGCCCTGCGCTGGCCGGAGCGCGAACTGGTCGACGTACCGGCCGAGAAGGTCTGGTACGAGCCGGTCAAGCCGCTCGCCGCCGAGGCGCCCGGCGGGCACGACGGCCGCCCGCTCGACCTGGCCGACGTGCACGGCCGCCGGATCGTGGAGACCCGGCACCTCGGCAACGTCAACGTGCGCGAGGAGAACGCGGCGGCGGCCCTCGAGGTCATGAGCCGCTTCGCGGTGGACCCCCGCCTCGTCCCGTACCTGCCGCCGACCATGGCGCCCACGGCCACCTCCCGCGAGGAGGGCTACCTGGAGCACCCGGCCGAGGCCTTCGCCCAGTACCGGGGGGACGGCATCGCCCAGGTGGTGTGCGAGGAGAAGCACATGGGCTCCCGCGCCACCGTCCTCGTCTGCAAGGACGCCGACGCGGCCCGGACGCGCTTCGGCGTCGACGGCCCGACCGGCTCCGTCTACACCCGCACCGGACGGCCCTTCTTCAAGGACCCGGAGGTCACCGAGGAGGTCCTCGCCCGGCTGCGCGCGGCGGTCACCGACGCGGGCCTCTGGGAGGAGCTCGGCACCGACTGGCTGCTGCTCGACGGGGAACTCCTGCCCTGGTCCCTGAAGTCCACCGGCCTGCTGCGCAACCAGTACGCCGCCGTGGGCGCGGCCTCCGGCGCCGTCTTCCCGGGTGCCATCGCCGCCCTGGAGGCGGCCACGGCCCGGGGCGCCGGGACCGACGAGCTGCTGGAGCGCCAGCGCGGCCGGGCCGCCGACGCGGCCGCCTTCACCGACGCCTACCGGCGCTACTGCTGGACCACCGACGGGCTGGACGGCGTACGGTTCGCGCCGTTCCAGCTGCTGGCGGCGGCCGGGCGGTCGCTGGCCGCCGTGCCCCACGACGAGCAGCTGTTCTGGCTGGACCGGCTGGTCGCCGCCGACGAGGCGGCCGGCACCGGGCTGCTGCGGCGCACCGGCCGCATCCTGGTCGACACCGCGGACGAGGACTCCGTACGGGCCGGCACCGACTGGTGGCTGGAGCTGACGGCCGCCGGCGGCGAGGGCATGGTCGTCAAGCCGCTCCAGGCGTACGCCCGGGACGGCAGCGGCCGGCTGGTCCAGCCCGGGGTCAAGGTGCGCGGGCGCGAGTACCTGCGGATCATCTACGGCCCGGAGTACACCCGCCCGCACCAGCTGGAGCGGCTGCGCGACCGGTTCCTCGGGCACAAGCGCTCGCTCGCCCTGCGCGAGTACGCGCTCGGGCTGGAGGGGCTGGACCGGCTGGCGGCCGAGGAGCCGCTGTGGCGGGTCCACGAGGCGGTCTTCGCGGTGCTCGCGCTGGAGTCGGAGCCGGTGGACCCGCGGCTCTGAGCCGGCCGGGCCGGGCCGCGTCAGCACGATCCGTAAAGGGGTGGCCCCCGTACGGCCGCTAATTAGGTCGTATGGGGGAACTTTCGCGGAGAACTCCGGGAAAACCACCGGCGGGATCGTTCAACCAGGGCAGCGGAATGTCCGCGACCCTGGAAGGACGGAACGTCACCTATGAAGATGACCGCGCGCGGAAGCATTGCGGCGCTCATGACCTGTATGGCTGCGGCCGGAGCGGCCACCCCGGCCGTGGCCCAGTCGGTGCCGGTCGGTGTCCCGCTGGACGCCGTGAAGACCACGCTGGGCGTGGACACCCCGCGCGTGGGCACCGGCGTCCCGGTGCCGGTCGTGGGAGCGCCCGAGGCGCCCCGCTTCCACAAGGGGGACATGCTCCCGACCCCACTGCTCCCGGTGGTCCCGATCGGCACCGAGCTCGGCCGTACCCTCGTCACCTCCCCGGTGCCGAACCTGCTGGGCAAGCCGGAGACGGACGGCGAGGGTTCCGTGGAGGCTCCGGCCACCGACCTGCTCGCCCGGACCCCCGGCCTGGTCGCCGGCGGTCTGCTGAAGATGCCGGACGCCTCCAACTCCGGGATTCCCAACCTGGCCGCGCCCGAACTGGGCCTGACCACCCCGGAACTCACCGGCGCCCCTTCGGCGCTTCTCGGCCTCGCCACCCCCCGCTGAGCGGACGCCACGTCAAAAAGCCGTCCGGTCTGGGAATGTGTACGGCATGGGATTCCATGTCGACTCCGAGACCGGGCGGCTTCGCCGCGTCATCCTCCACCGGCCCGACCTGGAGCTGAAGCGGCTCACACCGAGCAACAAGGACGCACTCCTCTTCGACGACGTGCTGTGGGTGCGCCGGGCCCGCCAGGAGCACGACGGCTTCGCGGACGTGCTGCGGGACCGGGGCGTGGAGGTCCACCTCTTCGGGGACCTCCTGTGCGAGGCCCTCGACATCCCGGAGGCGAGACACCTCGTACTGGACCGGGTCTTCGACGAGAAGGAGTACGGGCCGCTCGCCACCGACCACCTGCGATCGGTCTTCGACGGGCTGTCCTCGGCGGACCTCACGGAGGCGCTGGTCGGCGGGATGACCAAGCGGGAGTTCCTGGAACGGCACGCCGAGCCGGTGTCCGTGCGCTTCCACGCGCTGGACCTGGACGACTTCCTGCTGGGTCCGCTGCCCAACCACCTCTTCACCCGGGACACCTCCGCCTGGATCTACGACGGGGTGTCCATCAACGCGATGCGCTGGCCGGCCCGGCAGCGCGAGACGGTCCACTTCGAGGCGATCTACCGGCACCACCCGCTCTTCACCACCTCCGGTGCCTTCCACTACTGGTCGCAGGGGCAGGCGGACTACCCCTCGACCATCGAGGGCGGGGACGTGCTGGTCATCGGGAACGGCGCGGTGCTGATCGGAATGAGCGAGCGGACCACCCCGCAGGCGGTGGAGATGCTGGCGCGGGGCCTGTTCGCCGCCGGTTCGGCGACGACCATCGTGGCGCTCGACATGCCCAAGTCGCGGGCCTTCATGCACCTGGACACGGTGATGACGATGGTCGACGGAGATACGTTTACTCAGTACGCGGGCCTCGGCATGCTCCCCTCCTACACGATCGAGCCGGGCGGCGGGCCGCACGAGCTGAAGGTGACCGACCACCCGGCGGACCACATGCACCGGGCCATCGCGGGGGCGCTCGGTCTCGACTCGATCCGGGTGCTGACCGCGACGCAGGACGTGCACTCGGCGGAACGCGAGCAGTGGGACGACGGCTGCAACGTGCTGGCCGTGGAGCCGGGGGTGGTGGTCGCGTACGAGCGGAACGTGACGACCAACACGCACCTGCGCAAGATGGGCATCGAGGTGATCGAGATCCCGGGCAGCGAGCTGGGGCGGGGCCGGGGCGGGCCGCGCTGCATGAGCTGTCCCGTCGAGCGGGACGCGGTCTGAGACCGGCCGGGCCGGGGGAAGGGGCCCCGGGCCCGGCAGAACGCTCCCCGGTCTGTATATCAATACAGAGGATCGTATAGACTTCCAGCATCCCCTGTCACCGTGACGCTGGAGCGACCCCCATGGCCACCGACCTCGCAGGCCGCAGTTTTCTCAAGGAGCTGGACTTCACGGCCGCCGAGTTCCGCGGCCTGATCGAGCTCGCCGCCGATCTGAAGGCGGCCAAGAAGGCCGGGGTCGAGCAGCGTCTGCTCCGGGGCAGGAACATCGCGCTGATCTTCGAGAAGACCTCGACGCGCACCCGCTGCGCCTTCGAGGTCGCCGCCGCCGACCAGGGCGCGCACACCACCTACCTCGACCCCGCCGGCTCCCAGATGGGCCACAAGGAGTCGGTCAAGGACACCGCCCGGGTGCTCGGCCGGATGTTCGACGGGATCGAGTACCGGGGCGACAGCCAGCAGGCGGTCGAGGAGCTCGCCGTCCACTCGGGCGTCCCCGTCTTCAACGGGCTCACCGACGACTGGCACCCGACGCAGATGCTGGCCGACCTGCTCACCATGACCGAGCACAGCACCAAGCCGCTGAACCGGATCGCCTTCGCCTACCTCGGTGACGCCCGCTTCAACATGGGCAACTCCTACCTCGTGACCGGCGCCCTGCTGGGCATGGACGTCCGGATCGTCGCGCCCCGCTCCTACTGGCCCGCCGAGTCGGTGGTGGCCGCCGCCCGGGAACTCGCGGCGGAGAGCGGCGCCCGGCTCACCCTGACCGAGGAGGTCGCCGAGGGGGTCGCCGGGGCGGACTTCGTCGTGACCGACATCTGGGTGTCGATGGGGGAGCCCAAGGAGGTCTGGGACGAGCGGATCGCCGCCCTGTCCCCGTACGCGGTCACGATGGACGTGCTGCGCGCCACCGGGAACCCGGACGTGAAGTTCATGCACTGCCTGCCGGCCTTCCACGACCTCGGCACCAAGGTGGCCCGGGAGATCCACGAGCGGCACGGGCTCGAATCCCTGGAGGTGACGGACGAGGTGTTCGAGTCGGAGCACTCCATCGTCTTCGACGAGGCCGAGAACCGGCTGCACACCATCAAGGCGGTGCTCGTCGCCACGCTCGGCCGGCCCGGCCGGGGTGACGCATAGTCATACGCCGGGCCGTGGGGCGAGGCGGGGCCGTCCGTTCCGGGGTCGGGGCCGGGGTCGCGGTTCAGGGGCGGGCCGGGTTCGGCCGGGGAGCGGAAACCGGAGAGCTCCCGCTTTCGACGCTACGAATCCGAATCCTCATTCCGCAGGGACTCCCGGTCCGACGCCGGCGGCCGTCGGAGCGAATCTGTCGCGCTTCTCTGACGGCAGTCACGATCTGGTGATACCTTCGGTGGTGTGAGCCCCTTCACCGGTTCCACACCAGCGACCGAACGGTGGCACCACCTCCGGGTCACCCGGCAGGACGGCGTCGCCACCGTCACCTTCGACCGCCCCGAAAAGCTGAACGCGCTCACCTTCGGCGCCTACGCCGACCTGCGCGATCTGCTCGGCGAACTGTCCCGCGAGCGCTCCGTGCGCGCCCTCGTGCTGGGCGGCGAGGGGCGCGGCTTCTGCTCCGGCGGGGACGTCGACGAGATCATCGGCGCCACCCTCGCCATGGACACCGCCCAGCTCCTCGACTTCAACCGGATGACCGGCCAGGTGGTGCGCGCCATCCGCGAGTGCCCCTTCCCGGTGATCGCCGCCGTGCACGGGGTGGCCGCCGGCGCCGGAGCCGTCCTCGCACTCGCCGCCGACTTCCGGATCGCCGACCCCACCGCCCGCTTCGCCTTCCTCTTCACCCGCGTCGGCCTCTCCGGCGGGGACATGGGCGCCGCCTACCTGCTGCCCCGGGTCGTCGGCCTCGGCCACGCCACCCGGCTGCTGATGCTCGGAGAGCCCGTACACGCGGCCGAGGCCGAGCGGATCGGCCTGCTCAGCGAGCTCACCGAGGAGGGCAAGGCCCACGTACGGGCCGCCGAACTCGCCGCGCACCTGGCCGCGGGCCCCGCCCTCGCCCACGCGCAGACCAAGGCGCTGCTCACCGCCGAGCTCGACATGCCGCTGGCCGCGTCCGTGGAGCTGGACGCCAACACGCAGGCCCTGCTGATGCACGGCCAGGACTACGCGGAGTTCCATGCGGCCTTCACCGGGAAGCGGCCGCCGGAGTGGAAGGGCAGGTAGCCGTATGACTCCGGGTGCCATGCGGGTCGCCGTCGTCGGCGGGGGACCGGGAGGGCTGTACGCCGCCGCGCTCCTGGCCCGCCAGGGCCACACGGTGGAGGTCTGGGAACGCAACGCCCCGGACGACACCTTCGGCTTCGGCGTGGTGCTCTCCGACGAGACCCTCGGCGGGATCGAGCGGGCCGACACCGTCGTCCACGCGGCCCTGAGCGCGGAGTTCGTGCGCTGGGACGACGTGGACATCGTGCACCGGGGGCGGCTGCTGACCTCCGGCGGCCACGGCTTCGCGGCCATCGGGCGGCGCCGGCTGCTGGAGATCCTGCACGAGCGCTGCGCCGGGCTCGGCGTCCGGCTCCGCTTCCGCTCCGAGGCCCCGGCCGCGGCGGACCTCGCCGCCTCGTACGACCTGGTGGTCGCGGCCGACGGGGTGCACAGCGCGATCCGGGGGGCCGGCGCCGAGCACTACCGGCCGACGCTGACCGGCGGACGGTGCCGCTACGTCTGGCTCGCCGCCGACTTCGCCTTCGACGCCTTCCGCTTCGAGATCGCCGAGACCGAGTACGGCGTCATGCAGCTGCACGCCTACCCCTACGCGGCGGACGCCTCCACGGTGATCGTGGAGATGCGCGACGAGGTCTGGCGGGCGGCCGGCCTCGACCTGTGCGACGAGAACGAGTCGGCGGCCCGCTGCGCCAAGATCTTCAGCGAGGCCCTGCGCGGACGCCCGCTGCACGGCAACCGCTCCGCGTGGACGCAGTTCCGTACCGTCGTCAACGAGCACTGGTCGCACGGCAACACGGTGCTGCTCGGCGACGCGGCGCACACCGCCCACTTCTCCATCGGGTCGGGCACCAAACTGGCGGTGGAGGACGCGCTCGCGCTCGCCGAAGCCGTGGGCGCCGCCCCGGGCGACGTACCGGCCGCCCTCGCCGCGTACGAGGCGGCCCGCCGCCCGGCGGTCGCCAGCACCCAGCGGGCCGCGGCCGCGAGCCGGCACTGGTTCGAGGAGATCGCCGGATACGTCGGCCAGCCCGCCCGGCAGTTCGCCTTCAACCTCCTCACCCGCAGCCGCCGGGTCACGCACGACAACCTCCGGCTGCGCGACGAACGGTTCACCCGGTCGGTGGAGCGGGACTTCGGCTGCCCCCCGGACGGAACGCCGCCGATGTTCACCCCCTTCACCCTGCGGGGCCTGACCCTGCGCAACCGGGTCGTCGTCTCACCGATGGACATGTACTCGGCCGAAGACGGGGTACCGGGCGACTTCCACCTCGTGCACCTGGGCGGGCGGGCCCTCGGCGGGGCCGGACTGGTGATGACGGAGATGGTCTGCGTCTCCGACAGGGGCCGCATCACCCCCGGCTGCACCGGCCTCTACACCCAGGAACAGGCGGCCGCCTGGAAGCGGATCGCCGACTTCGTCCACACCTCCGCGCCCGGCACCGCCCTCGGCGTCCAGCTCGGGCACGCGGGCCGCAAGGGCTCGACGCGGGTGATGTGGGAGGGCATGGACGACCCTCTGCCCCACGGCAACTGGCCCCTGGTGGCAGCCTCCGCACTGCCCTACCGGCCGGGCGTCTCGGCGTTCCCGCGCGCCCTGGCGCGCGAGGACCTGGCGGCGCTGCGCTCCGACTTCGCGGCCGCCGCCGTCCGCGCCGCCGACTGCGGATTCGACCTGCTCGAACTGCACTGCGCCCACGGCTACCTGCTCTCCGGGTTCCTGTCCCCGCTGACCAATCACCGTGACGACGAGTACGGCGGCTCCCTGGAGAACCGGCTTCGCTTCCCGCTGGAGGTCTTCGACGCGGTGCGTGCCGTCTGGCCCGGGGACCGCCCGATGACGGTCCGCCTCTCGGCCACCGACTGGGCGCCCGGCGGCACTTCGCCCGAGGAGGCGGTGCGGATCGCGGCCGCCTTCGCCGCCCACGGCGCGGACGCCATCGACGTCTCGACGGGCCAGGTGGTGGCGGACGAGGCCCCCGAGTACGGGCGCTCGTACCAGACCCCGTACGCCGACCGGATCCGGAGCGCGCTCGGCGTCCCCGTCATCGCGGTCGGCGCCATCTCCTCCTGGGACGACGTGAACTCCCTGCTGCTGGCCGGCCGGGCCGACCTCTGCGCCCTCGGCCGTCCCCACCTCTACGACCCCCACTGGACCCTGCACGCGGCCGCCGAGCAGTCCTACGAGGGGCCGGCCGCCCCCTGGCCGGCCCCGTACCGCGCGGGCAGCCGCCCCCCGCCCACGGGCCGCGGCTGAAGGCGGCTCACGCGGGGACGATCTCGGCGCGGTCCTCGACCGGGGTGTAGCCCAGGCGCAGGTAGACGCCGTTGCTGGTGGGGTTGGCCAGGTCCGTGAAGAGGAGGACCTCGGTGGCGCCGGCCGCGTACGCCGCTTCGCTCACCGCGTGCGTGACCCCGGCGGCGTAGCCGCGGCCACGGTGCTCGGGCGGGGTGTAGACGGGGCCGACGCGGGAGGCCGAGCCGATCGGGCGGGAGAATCCGGCGAGCGAGACGGGAGTGCCGGCGTGCTCCCACAGCCGGATCCCGCCGTAGGAGATCCGGTCGCGCAGCAGGGTTTCGGAGGCGTTGCCCGGAACACCCGCCTCCGCGTTGAAGGCCGTGATCCACTCCAGCAGCAGCGGGAGGTCCTCCCCGGTGGCGGACCGGGCCCGCCCGGCCGGGGCGGGATCCGGGGCGACCAGGCCGGCCAGCCGGTACAGGCGCACCTCCTCGGTGATCCGGGTGGGCCGCCCCCAGGCCCCGGCCAGTGCTTCCGCGTCCGGGCGGCGGGCGTTGAACCCGTGCGCCCCGGCGAGCAGCGGTTCGGCGGCGAGCGCGGCCCCCAGCGCCCGGACCGCGTCCCCGGGCAGTACGCCGAGCACGACCGGGTACGGCGGGGTGCACAGCAGGCCGCCGGCCACGGCGCCGTCGGCCCCGGTCCACCAGCCGAAGAAGGGGGTGCCGTCGCCGTAGGCGCAGCTCCCGCGCCGCCGCAGCCCGTCGGCGACGGTCAGCAGGAGGGTGTTGGAGACGGGCTGCGCGGCCGCGGCCGGGCCCGCTGCGGCCAGATAGGCCGTCAGGTCCGTGGTGAAGGTCCAGGTCATGGCACATCCTGGCGGGACGGGCGGCGGGTGCGCACCCGGATTTCCGCCGAGGGGTGTCTTGTCGATCGGGCCGGATCAGGGAGCGGTGCCGGACACCGTGAGCCCGGCCTGATCGGCAAGACACTCTTTAGGGCTCGGCGAAGCCGGCCCCGATGTCCCGCAGCCGGGTGTGGAGTTCACCGAAGACGGCCGCCGCCCGGTCGCCCGGCCAGTCCGCGGGCAGCAGCTCGCGCGGCAGGCCCGGGTCGGCGTACGGGAGGCGCCGCCAGGTGTCCAGGGCGAGGAGGTAGCCGCGGTAGGCATCCTCCGGGGTCGGCTCCGGCCCCGACTGGAGGGCGCGCAGGACGGGCTCGTGCAGGTCGAGGAATTCCTCGTGCTGCTTGGCGAGGGCCGCCAGGTCCCACCAGCGGGCCACCGCCTCGGCGGTCGGGGCGAAGCCGAGGTGGGCGCCGCGGAACAGTTCCACGTACGGGGTCAGGTGCAGCCGCTCCAGCGTGTGCGCGGTCTCCTCGGACAGCCGGGCCGGGGCGATCCACACGCCCGGCGCCACCGCGCCGAAGCCGAGCCGGGCCAGCCGCGAGCGCAGCAGGTGCCGCTTGTGCCGCTCCTGCTCCGGGACGGAGAACACCGCCACCAGCCACTCCTCCGACAGCCGCGGGCTGCCGTAGATGCGGCGGTCGCCGTCGTCCAGCAGCTGCCGGGCCTCCTCGGAGAGCCCGTACGCCGCCGAGCCGTCCGCCGTGCGCTCGGGCAGCAGGAAGCCGCGCCGCTTGAGCCGGGACACGGACGAGCGGACCGACGGGGCGTCCACGCCGGCCGCGCCCAGCAGGCGGATCAGCGCGGACACCGGGACCGGGCCCTCGAAGGCCCGCCCGTAGGCTCCGTAGAACGTGACGATCAGGGATCGCGGGGTGTGCTGCTCGACCACGGGTTCACTCTAGATCGCGCAGCCGGAAACGTTGCAGCTTGCCCGTCGCGGTCCGGGGGAGGGCGGGGAGGAAGACGAAGGAGCGGGGGCACTTGTGCGGGGCCAGCTCCGCCCGCATGAAGGTGCGCAGGACCTCCTCCGTCAGCACCGCGCCGTCGCGCACCACGGTGTACGCCACCACGGTCTGCCCGCGTCGCTCGTCCGGGCGGCCCACCACGGCCGCCTCGATCACGTCCGGGTGGCGCAGCAGGGCTTCCTCCACCTCCGGCCCCGCGATGTTGTAGCCCGCCGAGATGATCATGTCGTCGGCCCGGGCGACATAGCGGAAGTAGCCCTCCGGATCGCGGACGTAGGTGTCACCGGTCAGGTTCCACCCGCCCCGTACGTACTCCCCCTGCCGGGGATCGGCCAGGTAGCGGCAGCCCACCGGGCCGCGCACGGCCAGCAGCCCGGGTTCGTTGTCCGGGACCGGCCGTCCCGAGCGGTCCACCACCCGGGCCTCCCAGCCCGGGACCACCCGGCCCGTCGTACCGGGCCGGATGTCCTCGTCGGCGGCCGAGATGAAGATGTGCAGCAGCTCGGTCGCCCCGATGCCGTTGATGATGCGCAGGCCCGTGCGCTCGTACCAGGCATGCCAGGTGGCGGCGGGCAGGTTCTCCCCGGCCGAGACGCAGCGGCGCAGCGCGGACAGGTCGTACATGCCCACGTCGTACGGGCCCAGGGCGTCCAGCATCGTCCGGTAGGCGGTGGGCGCGGTGAACAGCACCGTCACCCGGTGTTCCGCGAGCGCGGGCAGCAGCCGGCGCGGCACGGCCTCCTCCAGCAGCAGCGCCGAGGCCCCGGCCCGCAGCGGGAAGACGACCAGCCCGCCGAGGCCGAAGGTGAACCCGAGCGGCGGGCTGCCCGCGAACACGTCGTCCGGGCGGGGCCGCAGCACGCTGCGGGAGAAGGTGTCGGCGACGGCGAGCAGGTCGCGGTGGAAGTGCATGCAGCCCTTGGGCCGTCCGGTGGTCCCGGAGGTGAAGGCGATCAGGGCCACGTCGTCCGCGGAGGTCGGGGCGGCCGGGTAGGGCTCGTGATGTCTCTCGGCCAGTCGGAGCAGGTCGCCCGCGGCCCCGCCCCCGTACACGGTGATCCGCAGCCCGGGCACCTCGGCCTTGACCAGGTCGTCCAGCACGTCCGCATGGCACAGGGCGTGTCCCACCCGGGCCATCGCGCACACCGTGGCCAGCTCCTGGGCGCGCTGCTGGGGCAGTACGGTGACCGCCACCGCGCCGGCCTTCATGACCGCGAGCCAGCAGGCGGCGAGCCAGGGGCCGGTGGGTCCGCGCAGCAGGACCCGGTTGCCCGGGACCACGCCGAGGTCGGCGGTGAGCACGTGGGCCAGCCGGTCCACGCGCTCGCGGAGCCCGCCGTACGTCCACACCTCGCCCGTGGCGCTGCGGAAGGCCGGGCGGTCGGCGCCCGCGGGCCCGAACCGGGCGATGGTGGCGTCGAGCAGCTCGGCCCCGCAGTTCAGCCGGTCCGGATAGGCCAGTTCGGGCAGATCGAAGACGAGCTCCGGCCAGGTGTCCGCGGGTGGCAGATGGTCACGGGCGAAGGTGTCGGTGTGAGCGGAAGGCTTGAGGTCCAAGGCGGGTCGCCCCCATTGCAGCGGTCCGGGGTGGGGTGGAGCCGGCCGTGCGGTAGTTCCCCCGGCCACGGCCGGTAGGTCCTCCCAGGAGCGTATCGTGATGGTGACGGCAGTCAACAGGACGCGATAGAAGCGGGGACATTCGGATGACCGGATTCGCGCTCGGGGCGGACCAGGAGGAGTGGTGCGGGCAGTTGCGCGCACTGGCGGCGGAGCGGCTGAGGCCGCTCGCCGAGAAGGGGGAACCGGGCCGGGTCAACCGGCCGCTGCTGGCGGCACTGGGCGAGCTGGGCCTGCTGGAGCGGGTGTTCGCCTCGGGCGCGATGGAACTGTGCCTGCTGCGGGAATCCCTCGCCTACGGTTGCACGGAGGCCGAGACGGCGCTCGCCCTGCAGGGGCTGGGCGCGTATCCGGTCCTGCGGTCGGGGAGCGAGGCGCAGCGGGAGCGCTGGCTGCCGCAGGTGCGCGCCGGGCGGGCGGTGGCGGCCTTCGCACTGAGCGAGCCGGGGGCGGGCTCGGACGCGGCGGCGCTGGCGCTGGAGGCGACGGCGGATCCGGCCGGCAGGGGAGGGGGCGGCGGCTGGCGGCTCAGTGGCGAGAAGTGCTGGATCTCCAACGCCCCCGAGGCGGATTTCTACACGGTGTTCGCCCGAACGGGCGAGGGGCCGGGGGCGAAGGGGGTGTCGGCCTTCCTGGTCCCGGCGGACCGCCCCGGACTCACGGGCGCGCCCCTGGACATGCTCTCCCCGCACCCCATCGGCTCCCTGGCCTTCGACGGGGTACCGGTCGGCCCGCGGGACCTGCTCGGCGAACCCGGGCGGGGCTTCCGCGTGGCGATGGACACCCTGAACCTCTTCCGGCCGAGCGTCGGCGCCTTCGCCGTGGGCATGGCCCGGGCCGCGCTGGACGCGACGCTCGCCCACACGGCGGAGCGGACCGCGTTCGGCGGGAAGCTGAGCGATCTGCAGGCGGTGGCGCACCGGGTGGCCGAGATGGCCACCCGCACGGAGGCGGCCCGACTGCTGGTGTACGCGGCGGCCGGCGCCTACGACCGCGGATCGGGGGACGTCCCGCGCCGGGCGGCGATGGCGAAACTGCTGGCCACGGAGACCGCCCAATACGTGGTGGACCACGCGGTCCAACTGCACGGGGCGGTCGCCCTGCAGCGCGGTCACCTGCTCGAACACCTCTACCGGGAGGTGCGGGCACCGCGGATCTACGAGGGGGCGAGCGAGGTGCAGCGCACCATCATCGCGAAGGAGCTGTACGGGGCGCTGCCGCAGGCTCGGCCCGGGGAGGTGGCCGCGCGATGAGCCTGGACCGGATCAACCCGGCGGAGCTGTCGCCCGCGACGGGTTTCTCGCACGCGGTCGCGGCGACCGGCACGCGGCTGGTGTTCCTGGCGGGCCAGACCGCGCTGGACGGCGCGGGCAAGGTGGTGGGCGAGAGCCTGCCGGAGCAGTTCGAGGTGGCCCTCGCCAACCTGCTGTCGGCCCTGGCCGCGGCGGGCGGGGCCCCGGCGGACCTGGCCCGGGTGACGGTGTACGCGGTGGACGTGGCGGAGTACCGGGCCCACGCGGCCGAACTGGGCCGCATCTGGCGGCGGTCGGCGGGCCGCGACTATCCGGCGATGGCCGTCATCGGCGTGGTCCGCCTCTGGGACGAGCAGGCCCTGGTGGAACTCGACGGCGTGGCGGTCCTCCCGTAACGGTGGGGCGGTGCGGTGCCGTTGCCTGGCGGCGGCGCGGTCGGTTCGGCCGGGCCCGGCGGGCCCGCCGGGGGACGTGGTGCGCGGGTGGGGCGGTGCCCCGGTGGAGTGTCTCCTCGGCTCGCGCCTGCGGGGACGGCTCCGCCTGCCGGGCGGTGGTTGCACGCTCCTCCTGCGGGGACACCCCACCGTGTCCCCGCCCCGGCGGCCCTGCCGGCCCTGTGTCGTCCCTTTCGGACGTTGTCGGTCGGGCCCGCGTCGTCCGGTGTTTCGCATCTCCCCCGGCTGCCGCTGGGAGGTGCCCGGCAAGATCCGGAAGAGACGGCCTAGTCCCGTGCGCGGATGCGGCGGTACTCGTCCGTTCGGACGCCGGCCACGCCCCAGTCCTCCAGCTCCACCTCGTCGATGAGGACGAAGGTGGTGGCCGGGTCCTTGTCGAGGACCCGGACCAGCAGCTCGGTCACGCCGGCGATGATCTCGGCCTTCTGGGCGGCGGTGGCGCCTTCACGGGTGATCCTGACGTTGACGTACGGCATGGTGATGGATGTCCTTCCGATCAGGCGCGGCCGGTGACGTGGCCGCCGTCCACGCGCAGGGCGTGGCCGGTGACGAAGGTGGCGCCCGCGAGGTAGAGCACCGCCTCGGAGATCTCAGGGACCTCGCCGACCCGGTTCAGCAGGGCGAGCCCGCCGAAGGAGTCCACGTCGGATCCCGCGTGCAGCGGGGTGCGGATGATGCCGGGTGACACGAGGTTCACGCGGATGCCGTCGGCGGCGAGTTCGGCGGCCAGGCTGGTCGTCAGCGCGTGCACCCCCGCCTTGCTGACCACCGGTGCGGAGGACGGGAAGCCCGCCAGTGCGTGGTCCACCAGGACGGTGCCGATGTTGACGATGCTGCCGCCCCGGCCCTGCGCGCGCAGCGCCCGGACCACGGCCTGGGTGGTGAGGTAGGTGCCCTTGAGGTTGCCGGTCAGGAAGCCGTCGAGTTCTTCCTCGGTGACCTCGGTGAAGGGCTTGGGGGCGAAGGTGCCCGCGTTGTTGACCAGGACGTCGATGCGGCCGAACCGGTCGAGGGCGGTACGGACGAGGGCCTCGCCCGTCGCCGGCTCGGCGATGGCGCCCGCGACCACCGCGGTCCGTCCGGGGTGGCCGAGGGCGGCCGCGGCCTCGGCGAGGCGGTCGGCGTCCCGGCCGTTCAGGACGACATTGGCGCCATCGGCGAGGAAGGCGCGGGCGATGTCCAGGCCGATGCCGCTGGAGGAGCCGGTGATCAGGGCGGTGGTCGCGGTGGCGTCGGTGTTCGCGTGCGTGCCGGTCATGGCGCTGTGCCTTTCGTCGGTGTCGCCCGTCGGGGTCCCGACCGGCTGACACCACGAACCTAGGAGCGCCCAACACATAACACCACGACGAAGATTGGAGCGTGTGATAATCCCTGATTATGGATGTGGATCTGCGTGACCTGGAGCTCCTGGCCGCCACCGCCGAGGCCGGCTCGCTGACCGCCGCCGCCGAGCGGCTCTACGTGAGCCAGCCCGCCCTCAGCCAGCGGCTCACCCGGCTGGAGGCCCGCCTGGGCATGGCCCTCTTCGACCGCAAGGGCCGCCGCCTGGTCCCCAACGCCGCGGGCCGCCGACTGCTGGTCGCGGCCCGCCACGTCCTCGGCGAACTGGACTCGGCGGCCCGGGACCTGCGCGAGATCCGGGACGGGCGCGACCGGCGGGTCCGCTTCACCGCGCAGTGCAGTACGACCTTCCCGTGGCTGCCGCCCGTGCTGCGCGCCTTCCG
Source organism: Streptomyces sp. NPDC054932 (assembly GCF_053610205.1). Taxonomy (NCBI): domain Bacteria; kingdom Bacillati; phylum Actinomycetota; class Actinomycetes; order Kitasatosporales; family Streptomycetaceae; genus Streptomyces; species Streptomyces sp. NPDC054932. The sequence goes on from NZ_JBSGXU010000003.1 coordinate 24,754, forward strand.
CGAGCGCGCGCCGGACATCGACGTGCGCATCGAGACCGTCGCCGACGACGCGCCGATCCCGGCACTGCTCGCCGACCTCGTCGACGTCGCGCTGGTCACCAAGCCGGACCTGCAGATGGACCGGGTGTCGCTGACCAGGCTGTTCGAAGACGAGATGGTGGCGGTGGTGCCCGCCGGCCACCCGTGGGCCTCGCGCGCGCACCTGACCGCCCGTGACTTCGACGGCGCCGACCTCGTCCTCTACGACTTCTACGACCAGAAGCGGATCCCGTCGATGCCGCTGCCGATCCCCGCGGGGGCCCGGCCGGCCCGGATCACCACCATGCCGGTGGTGACCGATCTGGTGATCGAGATGGTGGCCGGCGGCCAGGGAGTGACCGTGCTGCCCAACTGGGTGGCCGCCCCCTACGCGGCCTCGCACGGCCTCGCCCTCGTCGGCATCGGTGCGCGCCCGCTGACCCGCACCTGGTTCTGTGCCACCCGCACCGGACCGCGCCCGCCCCACCTGGAGGCCTTCGTCGAGGAGCTGACCGCCCGGCTCACCACCCCGCACAGCGTTTAGGGGTGCTCCAGCAGCCGGCCCATCCACTCCTCGATGCCGGCCACCGTGCGCGGCAGCGCGCCCGACATCAGCCGTGCGCCGTTCGCCGTGATGACCAGGTCGTCCTCGATGCGGACGCCGATGCCCCGCAGCTCCGCCGGGAGGGTCTCGTCGTCGGGCTGGAGGTACAGGCCCGGTTCCACCGTCAGGACCTGCCCCTCCTCCAGGACCCCGTCCAGGTAGGTCTCCGCCCGCGCCTTCGCGCAGTCGTGGACGTCCAGCCCCAGCATGTGGCCGCTGCTGCACAGCGTGTACCGCCGGTGCAGGTCGCCCTCCGCGTCCTTCAGGACGCCCCACTGCGCCAGGCCCTCCGCGATCACCCGCATCCCGGCCCGGTGGAAGTCACCGAAGCTCGCCCCGGGGCGGAGCGCCGCGATGCCCGCCTCCTGGGCGGCCAGGACCAGCTCGTACACCTGGCGCTGGACGGGGGAGAAGCGGCCCGACAGCGGGAGGGTGCGGGTGATGTCAGCGGTGTAGAGGGTGTCCGTCTCCACGCCCGCGTCCAGGAGGAGCAGTTCGTCCCCGTTCAGCCGGCCGTCGTTGCGGATCCAGTGCAGGGTGCAGGCGTGGGCGCCCGACGCCGCGATCGTCTCGTACCCGGTGCCGTTGCCCTCCGCCCGTGCGCGCAGGCCGAAGACCCCCTCGATCCACCGCTCCCCACGCGGATGCGCCAGCGCGCGCGGCAGGGCCCGTACGACATCCTCGAAACCCGCCGTCGTGTGGTCGACGGCCAGCTGGAGCTGCTCGACCTCCCAGGCGTCCTTCACCAGGCGCAACTCCGACAGTGCCGAGGCGAGTTCGGCGTCGGAGGCCGCGTTGCGGCCCGCCGGTGACCCGAGTCCGTCCAGATGCGCGCAGCGGATGCCCGTGAGGCGTTCCGCCTCCGCCAGGTCCGGTCGGCGGCCCACCCAGAACTCCCCGTAACGGCGGTCCCGGTAGAACTCCCCGTTCCCGTCCGCCCGCGGCGAGCGCGGCCGCAGGTACAGCACGGCCTCGTGGGCGTGCGGACCCGACGGCTCCATGACCAGGACGTGACCCGCCTGGTCCTCGCCCGTGAGGCCGGTCAGCCAGGCGTAGGCGCTGTGCGGGCGGAAGCGGTGGTCGCAGTCGTTGGAGCGGACCTTCAGCTCACCGGCCGGGACGATCAGCCGCTCGCCCGGGAAGCGGGCCGAGAGCCGCGCCCGGCGGGCCGGGGTGACGGCGTGGCCGGGGGCGCGGGTGGAGTCGGGCAGCGGGGTCGCGGCCCAGTTGCCCGCCATGAACCGGGACAACTCCGGGGACACCGGGCGGTCGTGACTGCCCGTGTTGAGGCGGGCGGACGCGTCGGTCACGAGGACTCCCTCAAGAAAGATGCGAACTGATGGGCGCACAGGTCTTGTCAGTGCAATTTCACATTACTATGTTACAGCTCACATCGCGGCACGTTAACCCCCGTCAAACGCCGTGTGACGCAGGGCAGTTCACGCACCACCCCCCACCTCACCTCTCCAATCAGGAGTTCTCGGTGCTCAAGCACAGAGCTGTGCGCTCTTCCCTTCTCGCTTCCGCCGTGGCCGTGACCCTCCTCGCCACCGCGGGACAGGCCACCACGCAGGCCGCCGCCGGGTCCGCGGCCCCGGCGGCCTTCACCGGCGCACAGGCCGTCCCGGCCCCCGGCCCCACGGGGAACCCGTTCGACGAGGTCGACCGCGTCGCCGACGCGAAGGACACCACCCCTGCGCCCGCCCCGGCCCCCGGCGGGCAGAACATCGCCGGGCAGGTCCCCGGCGCGGCGACGGCCGCCGCCGCGCCCGCCGAGGACCTGGAGAAGCGCGGCAGGGCCGCCAAGGCGGCCCCCACCGCGAAGAGCGTCGCCGCGGGCGTCCCCTGCACCCTCGACGGGATCACGAACCTCACCCCCGAGCAGTTCGCCGACTTCCTCGGCGACCAGGCCGTCCTCGCCGACGGCTGTCTGCGCGGCCTCATCTGGACCTGGGACGCCCGCCTCGCCCCGGTCATGTCGGACGCGCACGTCCAGGCCGTCTCCCGCCGGATATCCAGCCTGGCCGCCGCCCACGACGGCCGTAACTCCTCCCACCTGGAGGAGATGTTCACGTACCTGCACGCGGTCGCCTACCACGACTACTCGCGCTCCGAGATCGACGTCACCGACGCCCCGACCGTCGACGCCATGCGCCGGGCCATCGCCGACTTCGCGGCCGCCGCCCGCACCTTCGACGCGACGCCCACCAATGCCCGCACCCTGCGCGAGGCCCTCTACGCCGGCAGCGCGCCCGGCCTGCGCCAGCACCAGCTCGGCCTCATCAAGAAGGTCCTGGCCACCATGGACCCGGCCCACCCGGCCACCCACCTCGACGCCGGCTGGGCGGGCGCCGCCCTGGCCGCCCTCTCGGTCACCTACCTGGGCGTCTACCCGGGCAACCAGGACGCCGCCTTCCACTCCGCCGTCGCCGCCGACGCCTCCTACCGCCAGGCATTCAAGGCCTTCTCGACCTATACGCACCTCAAGGACACGGGCAACGCCTGGGTGGTGCGCGACGCCCTCAGCGAGTACGCCCGCTTCGGCCAGGTCGAGGGCCTGCGCGACCAGGTCGTCGCCGACCTCGGCGCGATGCTCGGGCCGGTCAGGGCCGCCTTCGGCGACGGCAGCGAGCCGTGGGCCAAGGTCGTCTCCTGGCTCAACTTCTACGAGGCCTGCAAGCCGTACGGGGTGTGCAAGGAGGACATCGAGAAGCAGCTCTTCCCCTACACCTACTCCTACGACAACGGCGCCATCAAGGTCCGCACCGCCCTGGACCGGGCCACGGTGGACCAGCTGTACTACGCGAGCAAGCAGGTGAAGGCCCAGTACCACCGCGTGCTCGGCACCGACCAGCCGCTCGCGGGCGACCCCAACTCCACTCTGAACATCGTGCTCTACGGCTCCCGCGCCGACTACGTGAACTACCACCCGATCCTGACCGGCTACGGCACCAACAACGGCGGCATCTACATCGAGAACGGCGCCACCTTCTACACCTACCAGCGCCGCGTCCCGCAGGACTCCTCCCTCACCCTCGAGGAGCTCTTCCGCCACGAGTACACGCACTACCTCAACGGCCGCTTCGCCGTCCCCGGCTTCTTCGGCCAGGGCCCCTGGTACGAGGGCGACCGGACGACCGCCATGGACGAGGGCACGGCCGAGTTCTTCGACGGCGCCACCCGCGACAACGGCATCGCCGTCCGCAAGTCCCTCGTCAAGAGCATCATCAGCGACACGGCCGGCGGCGGTCCGCGCATGAGCGTCGAGCAGCTGCTGAACGCCACCTACGACGGCGACGGCTTCCGCTTCTACAGCTACGCGGGCACCTTCTTCGAGTTCCTGTGGACCGAGAAGCCCGCGCTGCTGCGCGAGATGTACACGCACCTGCGGGCCGACGACGTCAACGCGTACGACGCCTGGCGCCACCGGATGGGCGCGGACACCTACCTCCAGCGCGACTACGACCGCTTCCTGGACGCGCAGATCGCCAAGGTCGACCAGCTCTTCGTGCCCAACACCTCCTTCACCCCGAACGACCGGCTGCGCGACTCGGCGCTCGCCTCGGTGAAGTCGTCCTTCGCCACGGCCACGTACAACACGCCGGACTGCGTGGAGAACGGTGACCCCGGCAAGCGCCGCTTCACCTGTACCGGCCGGATCACCGCGAACCTGAAGAACTGGCGCAACGACGACCAGAACTTCAAGGACATGTCGGAGACGGTCGACTACTTCATCCTCGACCGGGCGGGCGCGGCCTCGAACAACCTGGCCGACATGAACTGTTCCTTCGGCCCGGTGGAGATCTGGACCAACAAGGTCGCGGGCACCTCCAGTTACAGCTGTGAGGGTCCCCTCCGCAGCTGACCGGCACCTGCCCGGCAGCGGACCGGTCCCGCATCCGAGGGGGGTGCGGGACCGGTCCGGGCATCTGGGCAGGCCTTAAAGAATGTGACATATTACTGCCGTGCTCAAGAGACACTCCCTGGACGCCGTGATCATCGGCGCCGGCGTCGTCGGGGCGGCCTGCGCCTACTACGCGGCCCGCGCCGGACTCTCCGTGGCCGTGGTCGACCGGGGCCCCGTCGCGGGCGGCACCACCGGTGCGGGCGAAGGCAATCTGCTCGTCTCCGACAAGGAGGCGGGACCGGAACTCGACCTCGCCCTGCTGTCCACCCGCCTGTGGACCGAACTCGCCGCCGTCCTCCCGCACGCGATCGAGTACGAGCCCAAGGGCGGCCTCGTCGTCGCCCCCGACGAGACCACCGTGAAGGCCCTGCGGACCTTCGCGGAGGGCCAGCGCGCGGCCGGGGTCGACGCGGTCGAGGTGGCGGCCGGCGCCCTGCACGACCTGGAGCCGCACCTGGCCCCGGGCCTGGCGGGCGGATTCCACTACCCGCAGGACGCCCAGGTCCAGCCCGCACAGGCGGCGGCCCGGCTGCTGGCCGCCGCGGCCGCCTCGGGCGCCGAGGTGTACCTCGGCGAGGAGGTGACGGAGATCCTGCTGGACCGGGGCGCGGTACGCGGGGTGCGCACGCGGCGCCGCGAACTCCCGGCCCCGGCCGTGGTGAACGCGGCCGGCACCTGGGGCGGCCACATCTCCTCGCTGGCCGGGGTCACCCTGCCCGTCCTCCCGCGCCGCGGCTTCGTCCTGGTGACCGAACCCCTGCCGAGGGTGGTCCGGCACAAGGTCTACGCCGCCGACTACATCGCGGACGTCGCCAGCGGCTCCGCCGCCCTGCAGTCCTCGGCGGTGGTCGAGGGCACCCCGTCCGGCCCGGTCCTCATCGGCGCCACCCGGGAGCGGGTCGGCTTCGACCGCACCCTCTCGACGGAGGCGCTGCGCCGCCTGGCCGCCCAGGCGGCGGCGCTCTTCCCCGTGCTGGCCGACATCCGGGTGATGCGCGCCTACCACGGCTTCCGCCCCTACCTGCCCGACCACCTCCCGGCGATCGGCCCGGACCCCCGGCGCCCCGGGCTGCTGCACGCCTGCGGCCACGAGGGCGCGGGCATCGGCCTGGCGCCCGCCACCGGGGCGCTGATCGCCGCCGCCCTGACGGGAGCCGAACCGCCGCTCCCCGTCCACCCGTTCCGCCCGGACCGCTTCGGTGCGGACCCGGCCGCCACCGAGACCCCTGAGGAGCAGCACTGATGCGCAGCCCCCGCGCGCTGGTCGGCGGCAGCCCGGCCGTCGCGCACGAGATCACCTTCGACGGTCGGGCACTGCCCGCCCTGCCCGGCCAGAGCATCGCCGCCGTGCTGTGGGGCGCGGGCATCCTCGCCTGGCGGACCACCCGCGACGACGGCGCCCCGCGCGGCGCGTTCTGCGGGATCGGCAGCTGCTACGACTGCCTCGTCACCGTCAACGGCCGCTCGAACCAGCGCGCCTGTCTGGTCCCGGCCCGTCCGGGCGACACCGTCACCACCCAGGAAGGAACCGGCCATGCCGACCTCACCGTCTGAGCCCGCCGGTCGCGCGGGCCGTGCGGACCCCGTGGGTCCGTCGGGCCCGTCGGGTCCTGCTGCCGGGTCGACCCCGGCGCCCGCAGGGACGGCGCCCGCGTCCGCGCCGGCCCGTGCCGATCTCGCGATCGTCGGGGCCGGTCCGGCAGGCCTCGCCGCCGCCGTCACGGCCGCCCGGCTCGGGCTGCGGGTCACGCTCCTCGACGCGGGCGATCGCCCCGGCGGGCAGTTCTACCGCCACCCCGCCCCGGGCCTGGGCGCAGCCCGCCCCGAGGCGCTGCACCACGGGTGGGCGGAGTTCGCGACCCGGGAAGCCGCCCTGCGCGCCCACGAGTCGGCCGGCCGGATCACGTACCTCCCGCTCCACCACGTGTGGACCGTCCTCGCGGGCGACGTGGCGGGCGCGCGCGACGGACATGCCGCGCCCGCCGCGGGGTGGACCCTGCACGCCGTTGCCGGACATGGACCCGAGGAGCGCGCCGCCGTCGTCACGGCCGGGGCCGTGCTCATCGCCACCGGCGCCTACGAGCGGCAACTGCCCTTCCCCGGCTGGACCCTGCCGGGAGTGGTCGGGGCCGGCGGGGCGCAGGCCATGCTCAAGGGTGGGCTGGTCCTGCCGGGCGAGCGGGTGGTCGTCGCCGGGAGCGGGCCGCTGCTGTTGGCCGTGGCCGGGTCGCTCGCCGCCGCCGGGGCCACCGTGCCCGCCGTGGTGGAGGCCGCCGCCTACACCGCGTACGCGGGCCAGGTGCCCGCCCTGTTGCGCAACCCCGGCAAGCTCCTCGAGGCCGCCACCCACGGCGGGGCGCTGGCCCGCCACCGCGTCCGGCTCCTCACCCGGCACGCCGTCACCGAGGCGCACGGCACCGACCGGGTCGAGGCCGTCACCGTGGCCAGGCTCGACCGCGACTGGCGTCCGCTCCCCGGCACCGCGCGCCGCATCCCCTGTGATGCCCTCGCGGTCGGCCACGGGCTGCTGCCCCAGCTGGAGCTGGCCACCGGCCTCGGCTGTGCGACCCGGACCGGCCCCGACGGCGCCGTCGCCCTCGTCCTCGACGAGGAGCAGCGCACCTCCGTCCCCGGCATCTGGTCGGCGGGCGAGACCGGTGGCATCGGCGGGGCCCAACTGGCCATGGCCGAGGGGGAGCTGGCCGCGCACTCCATCGCTGCCGCACTGCGCCGCAGCGCGAACCCCGCGATCGCGGGCGCCCCGCGGGCGAACCGGGTCGGCCGGCTCACCCGCCGCCGGGCACGCCTGCGCGCCTTCGCCGACGCGATGGCCACCGCCCACCGGCCCGGCGAGGGTTGGACCGGCTGGCTCCGGGACGACTGCGTCGTCTGCCGCTGCGAGGAGGTCCCGGTCGGGCTGGTCCGCGAGGCCGTCGAGGACCTCGGCGCGGGGGACGCCCGCAGCGTCAAGCTCCTCACCCGGGCCGGCATGGGCTGGTGCCAGGGCCGGATGTGCGGCCCGGCCGTCGCGGTGCTGGCCGGGGAGGAGCCCGCGCCCGACCGGCGGCCGCTGTCCTGCCCGGTTCCGCTGCGCCACCTCGCCGAACTTCCGCCCGCCGGGCACTGATCGGGGCACCGCGGCCCTTGTGGCCGCACTGCACCCACTAGTAAAATGTCACACACCACTCTAGGGAGCTCTCACATGACCCACGCGCACACCCCCGCGCCCCGCACCCGCCCCTGGCACGGAATCATGGTCGCCACCGCACTCCCGATGCGCGAGGACCTCACCGTCGACTACGACGCCTACGCCGAACACGTGGCCTGGCTGATCGAGGGCGGCTGCGACGGCGTGGTCCCCAACGGCTCCCTCGGGGAGTACCAGACCCTCACCGAGGAGGAGCGGGCGCGCGTCGTGCGCACCGCCGTCGAGGCGGCCGGAGACGGCGACCGCGTCATGCCCGGCGTCGCCGCCTACGGCAGCGCCGAGGCCCGCCGCTGGGCCGAACAGGCCGCCGAGGCCGGCGCCGGCTCCGTACTCCTGCTGCCCCCCAACGCCTTCCGGGCCGACGAGGACGCCGTACGCGCCCACTACGCCGAGGTGGCCCGCGCCGGGCTGCCCGTCGTCGCGTACAACAACCCCATCGACACCAAGGTGGACCTGACCCCGGCCCTGCTCGCCCGGCTGCACGCCGACGGCTCCATCGTGGCCGTCAAGGAGTTCAGCGGGGACGTGCGCCGCGCGTACGAGATCGCCGAGCTCGCCCCCGGCCTCGACCTGCTCATCGGCGCCGACGACGTCCTCCTCGAACTGGCCCTCGCCGGCGCCGTCGGCTGGATCGCCGGCTACCCCAACGCCCTGCCGCGCTCCTGCGCCGAGCTCTACCGGGCCGCCGTCGCCGGGGACCTCGACACCGCCCTGCCGCTCTACAAGTCCCTGCACTCCCTGCTGCGCTGGGACTCCAAGACCGAGTTCGTCCAGGCCATCAAGCTCTCCATGGACCTGGCCGGGCGCCCCGGCGGCGCCACCCGCCCGCCGCGCTTCCCGCTCACCGGCGAGACCGAGGCGGCCGTCCGGGCCGCCACCGAGAAGGCCCTCGCCGAGGGCCTCAACTAGCACCCGGGGGAAACAGCAATGCGTACGCGCCACGTCTACCACGCGGTGGACTCGCACACCGAGGGCATGCCGACCCGGGTCATCACCGGAGGGGTCGGGGTGATCCCCGGCGCCACCATGGCCGAGAAGCGGCTGCACTTCATCGAGCACATGGACCACGTCCGGACCCTGCTCATGTACGAGCCGCGCGGGCACTCCGCGATGAGCGGCGCGATCCTGCAGCCCCCGACCCGCCCCGACGCCGACTACGGCGTCCTCTACATCGAGGTGTCGGGCCTGCTCCCCATGTGCGGGCACGGCACCATCGGGGTCGCCACCGTCCTCGTCGAGACCGGCATGGTGCCGGTCGTCGAGCCGGTCACCACCGTCCGGCTCGACACCCCGGCCGGGCTGGTGAGCGTCGACGTCCGGGTCGAGGACGGGGCGGCGACCGCCGTCACCCTCACCAACGTGCCCTCCTTCAGCGTCGGCCTCGACCTCAAGGCCGAGGTCCCCGGCTTCGGCGCGGTCACCTACGACCTGGCCTACGGCGGCAACTTCTACGCCTTCGTCGAACTCGACGCCCTGGGCCTGCCCTTCGACCGCGCCCGCAAGGACGACCTGATCGCCGCCGGGCTCGCCGTCATGGACGCGGTCAACGCCGGACCGGACCGGCCGGTCCACCCGGAGAACCCCTCCATCTCCGGGCTCAAGCACGTCTACCTCGCCGCCCCCGGCTCCGACGCCCACCGCTCCCGGCACGCCATGGCCATCCACCCCGGCTGGTTCGACCGCTCGCCCTGCGGTACGGGGACCAGCGCGCGGATGGCCCAGCTGCACGCCCGCGGCCTGCTGGAAATCGGCGCGGACTTCGTCAACGAGTCCTTCATCGGCACCGAGTTCACCGGCCGGCTGGTCGGCGGGACCACCGTCGGCGGGCTCCCGGCCGTGGTCCCCACCGTCACCGGCCGGGCCTGGATCACCGGCACCGCGCAGTACTTCCTCGACCCGTCCGACCCCTTCCCCGGAGGGTTCCTGCTGTGATCACCGTCCGCACGGTGGACTACCACACCGCCGGCGAGCCCTTCCGGATCGCCGACTGCGCCCTGCCCGGCATGCCGCCGGTCCCCGGGGACACCGTCGCCGAGCGCTGCGCCACCGTCATCGGCCCGGGCGGCTCGGGGACCGCCCCGCGCCGGGGCGCGCTGGACGACGTACGGCGCCTGCTCGTGCAGGAGCCGCGCGGGCACGCCGGTATGTACGGGGGGTTCGTGGTCCCGGCCGACGACGACGGGGCCCACTTCGGCGTGCTGTTCTGGCACAAGGACGGCTACTCCACCGCCTGCGGCCACGGCACCATGGCCCTCGGGGCCTGGGCCGTGGACACCGGCCGGGTCGCCGCCCCGGACGACGGGGACGTGCCGGTGCGCATCGACGTACCGTCCGGGCGGGTCACCGCCACCGTCCACCGCGGCGGGGGCCGCACCACCGGGGTCACCTTCCGCAACGTCCCGGCCCGGGTGGGTGCCCGCAAGGTCCCCGTCGCCACCTCGCTCGGGCTCGCCGAGGTGGACATCGCGCACGCCGGGGCCTGTTACGCCTCGGTGCGCGCACGCGACCTCGGCCTGGACGTGACCCGGGCGGCACTGCCCGCCCTGGTGCGGGCCGGACAGGAGATCCGGGCGGCGCTGGCCACCCATCCCGCGACCTGGCACCCGGGAGGCCCGCTGCTGTCCGGGATCTACGGGGTGATCCTGCACGAGGAGCTGCCCGACACCCCCTTCGGACCGCACCAGCGCAATGTCACCGTCTTCGCCGACGGCCAGATCGACCGCTCGCCCTGCGGCTCCGGCACCTCGGCGCGGCTCGCGCTGCTCGCCGAGGACGGGCGGCTCGGCCGGGGGGAGGACCTGCTGCACGAGTCGGTCACGGGCACGGTGTTCACCGGGCGGATGCTGGAGCACGGTGTCACGGAGGTCACCGGCACCGCCCACCGCACCGGCGAGCACACCTTCGTGGTGGACCCGCACGACGTGCTGGGCACCGGGTTCCTCCTGTGACGGGCATCCCGCAGATCGGGGCCGGGGCGATGGCCGCACTGCTCACCCCGGCCGCGGCCGCCGACGCCCTGGCCGCCGCCCTGCTCGGCGGCCTCGACCCGGAGAGCTGCCCGCCGCGCTCGGCGATCGGGGTGCCCGGCGGCGGCGAACTGCTGCTGATGCCGGCCGCGTCCGGCTCGTACGCCGGGGTGAAGATCGCCGGGGTCGCCCCCGGGAACCCGGCCCGCGGGCTGCCCCGGATCACCGGCTCCTACCTCCTGCTCGACGGGCCCACCCTGCGCCCGCTGGCCCTGCTCGACGGGGCGGCGCTGACCACGCTGCGGACCCCGGCGGTCTCGGCCCTCGCGCTGCGCCACCTGGCGCCGGCCGGGCGGGCGCTGCGGCTGGTGCTCTTCGGTTCGGGCCCGCAGGCGTACGGACACCTGGAAGCGGCCTCGGCCGTACGGGAGCTGGCCGGGGTGGTGGTGGTCGCCCGTGACCCCGGGGGAGCGGAGCGGCTCGCCGCGCACGCCCGCACCCTGGGCCTGCCCGCCCGGACCGGCACCCCGCAGGAGGTGGCCGACGCCGATCTGGTGATCTGCTGCACCACGGCCCGTCAGCCGCTCTTCGACGGGCGCCTGGTCGGGCCCGGCGCCACCGTCGTGGCCGTCGGATCGCACGAGCCGACGGCCCGGGAGACGGACACCGCCCTTGTGCGACGGGCGGCGGTGTACGTGGAGTCCCGGGCGGCGGCCCTGCGCGAGGCGGGGGACCTCCTCGTCCCGGAGGCCGAGGGGGCGATCGGGCCGGGTCACATCACCGGCACCCTCGCCGACCTGGTCGGCGGTCGGCTGCCGGGGGGCGGGCCGCAGAGTTGTCCACAGCTCTTCAAGAGTGTGGGCATGGCCTGGGAAGATCTCGCTGTGGCGGTCGCGCTGGTCGAGGCCGCCGGAGTGTGAGCAGCGCAACGTGACATTGTACGCTGTTCCTCTGCTCGTCGGTGGTGTCGGGGGTCTCGGAGGAAATGCAATGGGTGACCTGAAGCAGCACAGTCTCATCAAGGCCCAGGAACGCCTCCGCGACCAGGTCGGCCACGCACTGCGAGCCGCGCTGATAGCGGGTGAGCTGCGCCCCGGGAGCGTCTACTCCGCGCCGGGCCTCGCGGCCGAACTCGGCGTCTCGGCCACGCCGGTGCGCGAGGCCATGCTCGACCTGGCCCGGGAGGGACTGGTCGAGCCGGTCCGCAACAAGGGCTTCCGGATCACCGAGGTCAGCGAGCGCGACCTGGACCAGTTCACCGAACTGCGCACGATGATCGAGGTGCCGACCATCGGCCGGATCACGAAGATCGCCACGGCCGAGGCGCTGGAGGCGCTGCGCCCCATCGCCGAGGAGATCGTCAGCAACGCGCGCGAGCACAACCTCATCGGCTACCTGGAGGCCGACCGCCGCTTCCACCTGTCCCTGCTGGCCCTCGCGGGCAACGACCGGCTCGTCGAAACGGTCGGCGACCTGCGCAAGCGGTCCCGGCTGTACGGCCTGACCGGCCTGGACGAGGCCGGCAAGCTGGTCTCCTCGGCGGAGGAGCACATCGAGCTGCTCGACCTGATGCTGAGCGGCGACGCCGAGGCGGCGCAGGAGTGCATGCTCCGCCACCTCGGCCACGTCCGCTCCCTCTGGGCCCAGGGCCGCGACGAACCGGTCGGCCGCGTCCCCGGAGGCCTCGGCTCCGGCCTCCAGTAGGGTCCGGGGCCGTTGGCGGCCGGCGGGCGGGCGGCCGGCAGGGCACGCGCAGGGTACCGGCGGGCGATCAGCAGGGCGGACCGGCGCTGCCGTCGGCGGTGAGCGGGCGGTCCGACGAGATGATCGCCGCCTCCGCGCGCGGCACGGGGGTGCCGTCGGGCAGGAGCAGGACCGGCGGGTCCACCACGGCGCCCACGTCGGCCGCGGCGGCGCTCGCGTTCGCCGCCGTGACCCGCCCCCTGGGCTGCGGGGCCAGCACCGCCGTCTCCCGCACGTACGCCACGAAGCTCTCGAAGTCGCGCTGGTGCCGGTAGGGCTCCTGGAACTCGGAGAGGGCCGGGTAGCCGTCGCTCGCGAGGAGCGTGTACGACGGGGCCGCCAGCCGGTAACTGCGTTCGAGGTCGAGCGGGTTGCCGTCGATGAAGACCTCGTCGGGGTGCACCCGGTCCCCGACCGGACCCCGCGCGTCGAAGCTGTAGCGCACGTTCCGGGAGACCGCGAGGGGCGCGAAGCGCAGCTCGCCGCTGTCCGCCGTCGTCCACTGCTCCTCCAGGGCGTCGTGGATCCGCTGCCCGGTCACCCATGCGCTGACGATCGGATCGCCGAACCCGATGGCCCGCCAGGCGCTGCCGAAGGTGACGGTGCCGCCCGACGCCGCGTCGAGGACGAGGTCCCCGGCGATGACCGCCTGGCCGACCCGGGGCGCCGCGGCGACCACGGCGAGCTGGGCCGGGACGTTGGGGTGGATGTTGGCGTCGTTCTCGGGGTCGGAGGGCCTGCTGCCCGCCCACAGCGCCCAGTCGGCGGCCAGGTTGCCCATGGTGCTCTCGCCCGCGGTGTTCCGGGTGCGCAGGAACGAGCCGGTCTGCCGCCCGACCGGGGTCCGGTCGCGTGCGACGGCCTGTCCCGCCCAGTAGGTGACGACCTCCTGCAGCTCCGGATGAGGGGCGATGTCGCGGGTGTTGGGGTGGCTGGTGGAGACGGTCAGTTCCCGGACCACCCGGCCGGTGAGCGGGTCCAGCCGCAGGTTGATCTCGTTGATGACCTGGCCGTAGCAGCCGGCCTCGACGAACGGGCGGGGGACACCGTTCGGGTCGGGGACCATCATGTTGAACCGGGTGTGCCAGTGTCCCGTGACGATCGCGTCGATGTCGGGGGAGACCCGCAGCGCGAGGTCGAGGGCCGGTCCCGAGGGGTCGACTCCGCTGTTGAAGTCGGCGCCCGCCACCGCCCCGTCGTGCATGCTGAGCACGATCGCGTTCACGCCCTGGCTCTTGAGGAGCGCCGCGTAGTGGTCGGCGGTGGCGACCTCGTCCAGGGTGGCGAGCCCCGGCTGGAAGGAGCCGGGGAACCGTTCGCTGCCCACGGCGGTGAGGTGGATGAAGCCGATCGGCAGCTCCCGGCCGTCGGCGGTGCGCACCTGCTCGATGTGGTAGGCGGGCAGGACCGTCCGGCCGTCCTGGCCCCAGGTGAGGTTGGCGCTGTAGTAGCGGAAGTCGGCGCCGTGGAAGCGCAGGCCGGAGGAGTCGGTGAAGGAGGTGTCGCGGCCCTCGACCGGGAAGGGGATGCCCTGCTCCATGTGGCGTTGGAGCATCGCGGGGGACTTGTCGAACTCGTGGTTGCCGGCCGTCGCGAAGTCGAGCCCCATCCGGTTGAGGGCCTCGACGGTCGGCTCGTCGGCGAAGGCCGCGGCGTCGAACTCCCAGCCGGAGAAGGCGTCTCCGGGTGTGAAGAAGAGAGTGTTCGGGTGGCCGTCGCGGAGGCGCTCGAGGTGTGCGGCCATGTACGCGACGCCGCCGACGGTGTAGCTGCGGCCGCCGTTGCCGACGATCACGGAATTGCTGCCGGGTGCGCCCTGCAGGAAGCCGTGCAGGTCGGTGATGTTGAGCAGCTGGACGTCGACGTACTCGACGGCGGTGGCGGCGTCCCGGGCTGCGGCGGTGGCCCGTGCGGGACAGCCGAGCGCGAAGGTCGCCGCGGCCGCTCCCATCGCGGTGAGGAAGTCCCGCCGCCCGGGTTCCGGGCGGTCCCGGTCCCGCTCCCGTCGTCCCCGTTCCGGCCGTCCCGGGTCCCGGTGCCGTGAACTCCTGCTCTGCTGCGTGGCCTTGGCCTGCGTGATCACACCCGGCATGTTCCCGCCCGCCGGGCCGGGTGTCGTGGCGACGCGCCGCCCGGCCGTTCGGGACACGGCTGGATAACGGAGGCGCCAACCCCTTGTCAGTGCAATTTCACATTACTATGTTACCGGTCACATCCTAGAGCGCGGCCCTTCACTGGAGTGACCATGACCAAGCGCACCCAACTCGCCCTCGCCACCGCCCTGGTGGCAGCACTCGCACTCGGCGCCTCGGGCTGCTCCGGCACCAAGAAGGGCACGGCCGGCGCGGGAGCCTCCAACCCGGCGGCCGCCAACGACGGCAAGATCCTCGGCGGCACCCCGGTGAAGGGCGGCACGCTCACCGTCCTGTCCAACCAGGACTTCGCGCACCTCGACCCCGCCCGCAACTGGACCATGCCGACCATGGACTTCGGCACCCGGCTGCTCTACCGCACGCTCGTCACCTTCAAGGCCGAGCCCGGCAAGGCCGGCAGCGAACTGGTCCCCGACCTCGCCACCGACCTCGGCACCTCCTCCAACGGCGGCCGCACCTGGACCTTCACCCTGAAGGAGGGCGTGAAGTACGAGGACGGCTCGCCCGTCAGGGCCCAGGACATCAAGTACAACGTCGAGCGCTCCTTCACGCCCGACCTCACCGGCGGGCCCGACTACGCCGCCCAGTACCTGGCCGGGACCGAGGGCTACAAGGGCCCGCT
Source organism: Streptomyces sp. NPDC054932 (assembly GCF_053610205.1). Classification (NCBI taxonomy): domain Bacteria; kingdom Bacillati; phylum Actinomycetota; class Actinomycetes; order Kitasatosporales; family Streptomycetaceae; genus Streptomyces; species Streptomyces sp. NPDC054932. The sequence continues at coordinate 39,975 of NZ_JBSGXU010000003.1, forward strand.
CCAGGGCCGGCACCTGGACTCCGTCAAGACCCCGGACGACCGCACGATCGTCTTCGAACTGAAGCGCCCGGTCGCCGAGTTCTCCGCGACCGCCACCCTGCCGACCTTCGCCCCGGTGCCCCAGTCCCAGGAGAAGGGCACCCAGTACGACGCCCGCCCGTTCTCCTCCGGCCCGTACAAGATCGAGTCCTACGACCGCGACAAGAAGCTGGTCCTGGTCCGCAACGAGCACTGGGACCCGGGCACCGACACCGTCCGCAAGGCCTACCCGGACAAATTCGTGGTCGTCATGGGCCTCAAGGGCGGGCAGATCGACGACCGGATCATCGCGGGCGAGGGCGCCGACGCCTCCACCGTCCAGTACGCCGACATGCGTCCCGAGAGCGCCCCCAAGGTGCTGCCCAAGCCGGAGGTCAAGGCCCGGCTGCTCGCCGAGTCCCAGGGCTGCACGGAGATGCTCCACCTCAACAACTCCCGCGCCCCCTTCAACGACCCCAAGGTCCGCGAGGCCATGCAGTACGCCGTCGACAAGGAGGCCATCGTCACCGCGGGCGGCGGACCCGCCCTCAACGAGGTCGCCACCGCCTACCTGCCCCCGGCGCTCTCCGGCGGCAAGCAGGCCGACACCCTGAAGATCCCCCCGGCGGGCGACCCGGCCAAGGCCAAGGAACTCCTCAAGGCCGCCGGCAAGGAGACCCTGAAGGTCTCCCTCGCCGTCTCCACCGGCGACAAGGGCAAGGCGGAGGCCATCCAGCAGGGCCTGTCCCGCGCGGGCATCGAGGTCGTCATCGACACCGTCGACCCGGGCGCCTACTACGACGTCATCGGCGACCTCTCCACCACCCCCGACATGACCCTCACCGGCTGGTGCCCCGACTACCCCTCCGGCTCCACCTGGATCCCCTTCGTCTTCGACGGACGCACCATCAAGGACAAGGGCAACCAGGGCAACTACAGCCAGTTCCGCGACGAGGCGACCATGAAGCGGATCGACGAGATCAACGCCATGGCCGACGCCAAGGAGGCCAACCAGGCCTGGATCGACCTCGACGCGGCCCTGATGGCCAAGGCCCCGAACGTCCCGATCCTCCTGGAGCGCAAGCCGCTCCTCGTCGGCACCAACATCGCGGGCGCCTTCGGCCACCCGGTGTGGACCGGCACCATCGACTACGGGACCGTCGGCCTCAAGGACCCCTCGAAGAGCCAGGGCTGAGGAATCCGGAGCCCCCGACACCATGACCACCACCGCACCGGTCCCGGACGACCGGGCACCCCTGGGCCCCGACGGGCCCCCGGCCCCGGATGCCGCCGGCGCCCCCGGCGGCGCACCGGCCCCCGGCACAACCCCGGCCCCCGATGCCGCCGCGGTCGGACCCGTGGCGGCGCCCGGCAGCAGCCCCTGGCAGCTCGCCCGGCGGGAACTCCGCCGCCGCCCCGCCGTCCGCGTCAGCCTCGGCGTCGTCCTCCTCTTCGTCCTCATGGCCGTGACCGCCCCCTGGCTGGGCGCCCTCGGCGGCTGGTCCCCGAACGAGTTCGACAAGACCGCCATCGACCCCTACCTCGGGGGCCAGCCGCTCGGCGCCCTCGGCGGTATCAGCCCGGAGCACTGGCTCGGCGTCGAACCCGTCACCGGCCGGGACCTGTTCGCCCGCGTGATCCACGGCGCGCAGGTCTCCCTCCTGATCGCCTTCGCCGCCACGGCCATCGTGGTCGTCGCAGGCACCGCCGCCGGAATCGCGGCCGGCTACTTCGGCGGCCGCACCGACACGGTCCTGTCCCGGCTCATGGACCTCACCATGTCCTTCCCCTCGCTGATCTTCATGATCGCGATGCTGTCCGTGGCCAAGGACGTCAACCGGATCGTCCTCATGACCACCGTCATCGGGGTCTTCGGCTGGCCCGGCGTCGCCCGCGTGGTCCGCGGCCAGACCCTCTCCCTCAAACACCGCGAATACGTCGACGCCGCCCGCGTGGGCGGCTCCGGCCCCTGGCGGATCCTGACCCGCGACATCCTCCCCGGAGTGTCGGGCCCCGTCATCGCCTACACCACCCTGCTGATCCCCGGAATGATCAGCACCGAGGCCGCCCTCAGCTACCTCGGCGTCGGCGTCCGCCCGCCCACCCCCTCCTGGGGCCAGATGATCGCCGAGTCCGTGGCCTACTACGAGACCGACCCCATGTACTTCGTCATCCCCAGCGTCTTCCTCTTCCTCGCCGTGCTCGCCTTCACCCTGCTCGGCGACGCCCTGCGCGACATCCTCGACCCGAGGGGCGGCCGCAGTTGATCGTCTACCTCGCCCGCCGCCTGCTCGCCCTCGCCGGCGTGCTCCTCGCGATCGCCGCCGTCACCTTCCTCATCTTCTACGTCCTGCCCGCCGACCCGGCCGCGGCCGCCTGCGGCAAGACCTGCAGCGCCGAACGCCTGGCCGACGTACGCACGTACCTGGGCCTCGACCAGCCCCTGTGGCGGCAGTTCACCGACTTCCTGACCGGCATCTTCACCGGCCGCACCCTCGGCACCGGCCAGTACGCCGTCACCTGCGACTTCCCGTGCCTCGGCTACAGCTACGAGAACTCGCTGCCCGTGTGGGACCTGCTGATGGACCGGCTCCCGGTCTCCGCCTCCCTCGCCCTCGGCGCCGCCGTGCTGTGGCTGGTCCTCGGCCTCGGCGCCGGGGTCACCGCCGCCCTGCGCAAGGACACCGCCACCGACAAGGCCCTCATGGTCGGCGCCGTCGCCGCCGCCTCGCTCCCCGTCTACTTCACCTCCGTGATGCTCATCTACGGCGTCATCCGCATCGCCGGCCTCCTGCCCTACCCCACCTACCGGGCCTTCACCGACAACCCGCTCGCCTGGGCCTCGAACCTGCTGCTGCCCTGGACCGCGCTCGCCCTGCTCTACGCCGCCATGTACGCGCGCCAGAGCCGCGGCTCGATGATCGAGGCGATGGCCGAGCCCTACATCCGCACCGCCCGCGCCAAGGGCATGCCCGAGCGCACGGTCGTCGTCAAACACGGACTGCGCTCCGGCATGACCCCGATCCTCACCATCTTCGGCATGGACCTCGGCGGGCTGCTCGCCGGAGCCGTCATCACCGAGTCCATCTTCGGACTGCCCGGCATCGGGCGGCTGTTCTACGGCGCCCTGGTCAACTCCGACCAGCCCGTGGTCCTCGGCGTCACCCTGCTCGCCGCCTTCTTCATCGTCGTCGCCAATCTCCTCGTCGACCTCCTGTACGCCGTCATCGACCCGAGAGTGAGGTACTGATGGCCGCCACCCCTCCGCTCCTCGACGTACGCGATCTGTGCGTCACCTTCACCACCGAGCGCGGGACCGTACGGGCCGTCGACTCGATCGGCTTCACCGTCGAGGCCGGACGCACCCTCGGCATCGTCGGCGAGTCCGGCTCCGGCAAGTCCGTCACCTCGCTCGCCGTCATGGGACTGCACCGCGGCCGGGTCGAGGTCGGCGGCTCCGTGGCGCTCGCCGGACGGGAACTCACCGGCCTGACCGAGCGCGAGCTCGGCAAGGTCCGCGGCCGCCGGATGGCCATGATCTTCCAGGACCCGCTCTCCAGCCTGCACCCCTACTACACCGTCGGCGAGCAGATCGCCGAGCACTTCCGGGTGCACTTCAAGGCCGGCCGGGCCGCCGCCCGCAGACGTGCCGTCGACATGCTCGGCGAGGTCGGCATACCGGAACCGGCCCGCCGTGCGGGGGAGTACCCGCACCAGTTCTCCGGCGGCATGCGCCAGCGCGCGATGATCGCCATGGCCCTGGCCTGCGAGCCCGATCTGCTGATCGCCGACGAGCCGACCACCGCCCTGGACGTCACCGTGCAGGCGCAGATCCTGGAGCTCATCGCCCGGATCCAGCAGGAGCGCGGCCTCGGCGTCGTGATGATCACCCACGACCTGGGCGTCGTCGCCCGCGTCGCCCACGAGGTCCTGGTCATGTACGGCGGCCGGGCCGCCGAACAGGCCCCGGTCGACGAACTGTTCGCCGACCCCGCCCACCCCTACACGCGGGGCCTGCTCGACTCGCTGCCCCGGCTCGACACCGCCGACGACGTCCCCCTGCCCTCCATCCCCGGCGTCCCGCCCTCCCTGCTCGCACCGGCCCCCGGCTGCGCCTTCGCCCCGCGCTGCCCGAAGGCGGCCGCGCGCTGCACCGGCGTCCGGCCGGAGCAGGAGGTGTACGGGGACGGACCCGCGCGGACCGTGGCCTGCCACTTCGCCGGGGCCCGTACCGCCCAGGAGGCGGCCCGATGACCGAGACCGCCGCACCGCTGCTGTCCGTACAGGACCTCACCATGACCTTCCCCGGCCGGCGATCCGTGACCGGGCGCCGGGGGGCGCCCGTGCGCGCCGTCGACGGGGTTTCCTTCGACCTGACCGCCGGGCAGACCCTCGGCCTCGTCGGGGAATCGGGCTGCGGGAAGTCCACCACCGGCCGGATGCTGGTGCGCCTGCTGGAGCCCACCTCGGGCCGGGTCGCCTTCGAGGGCAAGGACATCAGCCGGCTGTCCCAGAGCGCGCTGCGTCCGCTGCGCAAGAACATCCAGATGGTCTTCCAGGACCCGCACTCCTCCCTCAACCCGCGCCAGACCGTGGCCCGGATCATCTCCGATCCGCTGCTGGTGCAGGGCTGGAGCGCCGGTGACGCCCGCCGCCGCGCCGCCGAGCTGATGGAGCTCGTGGGCCTGATCCCCGAGCACATCGACCGCTACCCGCACGAGTTCTCCGGCGGCCAGGCCCAGCGCATCGGCATCGCCCGCTCGCTGTCCACCAGCCCCCGGCTGATCGTCGCCGACGAGCCGGTCTCCGCACTGGACGTCTCCGTGCAGGCCCAGATCGTCAACCTGATGGAGCGGCTGCGCGGAGAACTCGGCCTCGCCTACGTGTTCATCGCGCACGACCTGTCGGTGGTCAAACGCGTCAGCGACCGGGTCGCCGTCATGTACCTCGGCCGGATCGTCGAGATCGGGGACAAGAAGTCCCTCTACGAGAACCCGCAGCACCCGTACACCCGGGCGCTGCTGTCCGCCGTACCGCTGCCCGACCCGGCGGCGGAGCGGCGGCGGGAGCGGATCGTGCTGCTCGGCGACCCGCCGAGCCCGGCCGCTCCACCCCCGGGCTGCACCTTCCACCCGCGCTGCCCCAAGGCGCAGGAGGTCTGCCGCACCGAGAAGCCGCTGCTGCGGCTCGCCGCCTCCCGCGAGGTGGCCTGTCACTTCCCCGGAGACTGACGGGGGTCGAGGGGGAGGAAAAGGGAGGGCCCGGAGCCGATCGCATCGGCCCCGGGCCCTCCCGCTGCCGTGCCGGGGCCCGGGGTTGGCGTCCGGACGGTGCCCTCGCCTACGGTCGTGGCTCCGGCCAGATCATCGACGACGCGAGGCGGGCACTGAATGACCGAGCAGCGAATACCGGAGCGCACCCGCCGTCATCCGGTGGCGACGGCCGTGGCGACCGCCGCGGCGGCGACCGCCCTGCTCGGCCTGCACGCGGTGGCTGGCTTCTTCGTCCTGAACGCGCTGCTCACCAAGTCCGAAGGGCCCTGGGACCGCACGGTGACGGACACCGTGCAGCTGATGGCCGTGCTCGCCCTGGTGGTGGAGCTCATGGCCGCCGCGGCGACGGCGGCCTGTGTGACGACGGGCAGGCTGCGCCGCTGGTGGTACGCGCCGGTGGCAGCCCTGACCCTCACCGCCCTGATCCGCATGGTGCTCGCCCCGCGGCCCTGACCCCGGCCGCGGGGGCGGAGCGGGCGGCTCAGGCCAGTTCGCGGCGGAAGAACTCCAGTTCCATTGCCATCAGCTTCTCCCGGGTGCCGCCCGGGGTCATGTGGGTGACGCCCGGCAGGGCCAGGAGCTGGTGCGGGCGGCCCGCGTCCGTCAGGGCCCGGGAGAGGCGCAGGGTGTGGGACGGGTGGACGTTGTCGTCGGCCAGGCCCGTGATGAGCAGCAGCGGGCGGGTCAGGCCGGGGGCGTCCGGGACGAGGGAGTCCCGCTCGTACACCTCGGGCTCGTCCTGCGGGAGACCCAGGTACCGCTCGGTGTACGCCGTGTCGTAGTGCCGGAAGTCCGTCGGCGCGGCCCCGGCGGCCGCCGCGTGGAAGACGTCCGGACGGCGCAGTACGGCCATGGCCGCGAGGTAGCCGCCGTAGGACCAGCCGCGCACCCCGACCCGGCCGAGGTCGAGGTCGGTGTGGCGGGCGGCGAGCGCGTGCAGCGCCGCGACCTGGTCGTCGAGGGTGACCCCGGAGAAGCCGCGGTACATGGCGTGGGTGTGGGCGGGGGAGACGTACGCGGTACCGCGGTTGTCGACGGTCACCACGGCGAAGCCCTGGTCGGCCCACCACTGGCGGTGCTGCCAGCGGCGCGGGTCGGCGGTGACGTCCTGCGCGCAGGGGCCGCCGTAGCTGTCCATCAGGACGGGCAGCTTCCGGCCGGGGACGTGGTCGCGGGGCAGTACGAGCGCGGTGGGGACGCCGTGCTCGGTGACCCGCTCCAGGACCGGCGCCACCCGGAAGGGCAGCGGCTGGGACAGGTCGGCGGGGCTGAACTCCCGCCCGTCGGCGGTGCGTACGGTGCGGCGCACCCCGTCGGTGTCGGCGCAGGTCAGCAGGAGGTTCCCGGCGGACGCGGACACGCTGTGCACCCCGGGCCCGTCGGCGACCGGGGCCAGCTCCCCGGTGACCGGGTCCAGCAGCAGCACCTGCTGCTCGGACGGGTCGCGCAGGCCCGCCTCGATCAGCAGCCGGCCCTCGTGGACCCCGGCGACCGCGCGGACCTGGATCCCGTCCCCGGTCAGCAGCACGCCGTCCACGGCGAGGGCGCGGGCGGCGCCGCCCGGGGTGTCGGCGGCGGTCAGCATCCGCCCGTCGGCGAGGCGGGCCGGGGTGCCCGGGACCAGCGCGTCCACCCACTGCGGGTGCGTGGTGCGGCACAGCTCGCGGGTGCGGCCGGTGGCCGGGTCGGCGGTCAGCAGCAGCACGTTGCGCTGGAGCCGGTCGTGGACGGTGAGCAGGATCTCGGTGGCCGACTCCCAGCCCGCGTCGGAGACGTACGGATACGCCGCGGCGTCCCAGTCGAGCCGTATCCGGGACCCGCCGTCGCCGAGCACCCACAGCTGGACGTCGGCATTGGGCCCGCCCGCCTCGGGATAGGCGAAGTCCTCGCCGGGCAGCTCGGGGTGCTCGGGGTCGGTGAAGTGGCGCCGCTGGAGGGCGGACTCGTCGACGCGGGCGGCCAGCAGGGTGACTCCGTCCGGGGACCACCAGTGGCCCCGGGCGCGGCCCAGTTCCTCGGCGGCGGCGAACTCGGCGAGACCCCAGCGGGCCCCGTCGTCGGGGCTGACCCGGCCGCCCGGGGCGACGTACAGGACGTCGTCGGCGACGTAGGCGGTGCGCGAGCCGTCGGCGTTCGGCCTCGGGTCCAGTGCGGGTCCGGCGGCCGGGATCTCCTTGGGCGTCCCGGCTCCGCCCGCGGTGACCTCGAAGAGCCGGCCGTAGAGGGCGAAAACGGCGTGCAGGCCGTCGCCGGAGAGGGCGTAGGAGCCGATTCCGGAGGCGACGAGCCGGGTCCGTTCGCGCAGCCGGCGCTCGGCGACGGGGAGGGGGCCGGGCTCGGGGCACAGTTCGCGGGGATCGGCGAGCCGGGTCTCGGCGCCGGTGGTGGTGTCGAGCACCCAGAGGCTGTCGAAGGCGTCGGTGGGGCCTGTCGACCGGAGGAACCAGAGCAGCCGTCCGTCGTCACCGAAGGAGAAGGCGCGCGGGGCGCCGTGGGTGAAGCGGGCCGTGCTCGCGGAGAGCCTGAGGAAGTCATCCATGATCGTAGTGTGACATGTGAAATGTCACCACTACTAGGCTGTTCGAGTGGTGACCCCAGAGGCGCGGGCTTAGCGTCGAAAAGGTGGACCCGAAAGCATCGCCGAGCAACAAAGGGACCGAAGGCAAGGTCCCAGGAGGTGGCAACGGACTCGCCCTGTTCGTCATCGCCTCCTGCCAACTCATGGTGGTTCTCGACATCACGATCGTGAACATCGCGCTGCCGCACATCCAGACGGCGCTCGACTTCTCGACCGAGAGCCTTTCCTGGGTCGTCAACGCCTACACCCTCGCCTTCGGCGGCCTCCTCCTCCTCGGTGGCCGCACCGGCGACATCCTCGGCCGCAAACGCGTCTTCATCTTCGGTGTCCTGCTCTTCGGACTCGCCTCGCTCCTCGGCGGACTCGCCCAGAACGAGGGCCAGCTGATGGCCGCACGCGCCCTCCAGGGCGTCGGCGGCGCCATCGCCTCGCCGACCTCCCTCGCGCTGATCACCACCACCTTCCGCGAAGGACCCGCCCGCAACCGGGCCTTCGGCGTGTTCGCGGGCGTCTCGGCCGCCGGCGGCGCGATCGGACTCCTCGCGGGCGGCATCCTCGTCGAATGGCTCGACTGGCGCTGGGTGCTCTTCGTCAACGTCCCCATCGCCATCGTGATCGCCGTGCTGGCCACGAAGGTCCTGCACGAATCCGAACGCCACCCGGGACACTTCGACTTCGCGGGCGCGCTGCTGTCCACCCTGGGCATGGTCTCGCTCGTCTACGGCTTCATCAGGGCGTCCCAGGAGGGCTGGCGCGACCCGATCACCCTCGGCTCCTTCGGCGCCGCCGTGGTCCTGCTGACCCTCTTCATCCTCAACGAACGGCGCTCGCCGCAGCCGATCACCCCGCTGCACATGTTCGCCGACCGCAACCGGGCCGGGACCTACGGCATCATGCTCATGCTCGCCTGCGCGATCTTCGGCATGTTCTTCTTCCTGACCCTCTTCGTGCAGATCGTGCTGGGCTTCAGCCCGATCCAGGCCGGCCTCGCCTTCCTGCCGGTCAGCGCGGTGATCGCGGTGGGCGCGGCGATCACCGCGAAACTGCTGCCGAAGTTCGGCCCCAAGCCCTTCATGGTCACCGGTGCGCTGTCCTCGGCGGCCGGACTCGCCTGGCTGACGCAGACCGATGTCGATTCGACGTACCTCGGCAGCATCCTGGGCCCGATGCTGCTCTTCGCCCTCGGCATGGGCCTGCAGTTCGTCTCGCTGACGCTGATGGCCCTGTCCAACGTCACCGACCGGGAGTCGGGAGCGGCGTCCGGACTGCTGAACACGATGCAGCAGGTGGGTGGCTCGCTGGGCCTGTCGATCCTGGTGACCGTCTACGGCACGGCGAGCCGCAACGAGGCCAAGCAGCAGATACCGGAGTTCCTCAGCACCGCCGGCCCGGTGCAGAAGGCATTCTTCCAGCGCACCGGGCAGCTCCCGAAACCGTGGGGCGACCAGGTCCTCACCTCCGGCATCAGCGCGGCCTTCGTCGTGGCGGCCCTGTTCACCCTGGTCGGGGCACTGATCGCACTGTTCGTCATCCAGGTCCGGCCCTCGGACCTCGAACGCCTCAAGGGCAACCACAAGCCGGCGGCCGACCGGGCCTGAAGGAGCCGCTGGGTCTAGACAGCGGTGACGCGGGCCGCGAAGGCGTCCAGGTTCTCCGACATGCGGGTGAGCCGCTCGTCCAGCGTCAGGGACTCCTCGTACCGCCCGGCGCGCAGCCTCGGCTGCCGCTTGCCGCGTACGTACAGGGGACAGGCGAGGTCCGCGCAGATGTACGTGCCGACCGTGTTGCCCTCACGGCCGCGGGCGCCCGCCAGCGGGGCGGCGAGCAGGGTGACCCCCGAGGAGGCGTGACCGGTCAGACAGATCTGGCACAGGCTGGACTTCACCACGCTGGTGCGGCCGACTGACGGCACGCGCAGCGAGATGCCCAGCGGACCGTCCTCCCGGGGCAGCACGAGATGGGCCCGCAGGGGCGCTCCCGGGTCCACCCATCCGAGGAAGTCCAGATCCGGCCAGGGCAGTTCGGTGAAGTCGAGCGGCAGTCGCAGCCGCGCCGCCTCGCCCTTGGTGCAGTTCACGAAGGAGGAGCGGATCTGTTTCTCGGTGAGTGGTTCCACGGGCGTCGACCTTATGTCCCGTGCTGACCGGCCCGCACCTCAATATCCGCTGCCGAGCGCGGCGCGCAGCCGGGCCGCGTCGGCGCGCGTGTTCATCCGCAGGGCCAGCCAGGAGCCGTCCGGGAAGAGCAGGTCCACCCGCGTCGGCCGGCGGCGCAGCCGCGGGATCCGGCGCAGGGCACAGGCGGCGGTGTGGGCCTCGCGGTCCGGGTCGCCGCGGCCCCAGGGCGGCCGCGCCGTGACCGAGCCCGGGAGCCCCGGGCTGCCGGGGTGCGCGGTGAACAGGGCGTACGGCCCGTCGGTCCGGGCCTGCCAGTGCGTCCAGTGGAAACCGTGCAGGGCCAGGGCGAGGCGGCCGGCCTCGCCCGTCCAGCCACCGCGCAGGGCGGGGCCGTGGACGAGCCGCCCGGCCAGCCGGGCGGCCCGTTCGAAGGGGTCGAGAAGCGCGGCCGCCGCGTCGGCGAGGTCGTCGGGCAGCGCGCTCAGGAACCGGACGAGGAAGAACCCGCTGATCCGGCGGAGCAGCGGGTCAGGGGCGGGCGGGCCGGGCAGCATCGCGCGCGCCGGCCGGCGCGCGTACGGGGACAGCCTGCCGGGAATCTCCTCATCCATCCGACCATGATCGCCGGACGGACACTACCCGTCCAAGCGGCGGATCCGGCAGCGCGCCGGACCGTTCGTGCTCAGGGTGATCCCGGCACCGACCGGGATCTCGGTGTCCACGGCCTCGAACTCGTAGGCCCGCAGGATCATCGCCAGCGCGATCACCGACTCCAGCATCGAGAAGTGCTGCCCGATGCAGGCGCGCGGACCCCCGCCGAACGGGAACCACGCGTACCGCGGCCGCTCCGCCTCCGCCTCGGGCGTGAAGCGCTCGGGGTCGAAGCGGTCCGGATCCGGCCAGTGGGCGGGGTGGCGGTGGGTCACCCAGGGCGCCAGGATCACGTCCGCGCCCGCCGGGACGGTGTGCTCCCCGATCCGGGTCTCGGCGACGGCCTTGCGGCCGATGACCGGAGCCGCCGGATAGAGCCGCATGGCCTCCTTGAGGACCTGGGTGAGAAACGGGAGCCGGTCCAGGTCGGCGGCCCCGGGCGTACGGTCGCCCAGCACGCGGGAGATCTCCTCGCGGGCCCGGTCCTGCTCCCCGGGATGGCGGGCCAGCAGGTGCAGGGCGAAGCAGAGGGAGGTGGCGGTCGTCTCGTGCCCGGCGAGCAGGAAGATCAGCACCTGGTCGCGCAGCTCGGTGGCGTCGAACTCCCCGTCGTCCGAACTCCGGGCGGCGGCCAGCAGCGTCAGCAGGTCCTCGCCGGGAGTCCCGGCCCCGGCGCTCCGGCGCTCCGCGATGATCCTGTCGCACACCCCGTAGAGCTCGTCCATCGCGGCGGCCGCCCGCCGGTTGCCGGGCGTGGGCCAATGGCGCGGGATGTTCGCGGGGGAGTAGCCGCGGCGCAGTACGTAGTCGGTGATGACCGGGAAACATCCGGCCACGACATCGGCGGTGGCCTCGACGTCGGTGCCGAACAGGATGCGGGCGACGGCGCGCAGGGCGAGGTGCATCATCTCGTCGGAGACGTCGACGACGCCGTCGCGGGCCTCGCCCCAGGAGGCGATGACCGCTGCGGTCTCGGCGGCGATCGCTTCGGCGTAGCCGTCCACCCGGCGCCGGGTGAACAGCGGCTGCACGAGCCGGCGCTGACGCAGGTAGTCCTCGTCCTGACTGGTCAGCAGCCCGTTGCCGAAGGACTCGCGGACCTCCTGGTAGAAGTGGTTGTCCTTGCGGAAGCGGGCCGCGTCGGACGCGAGCACCTGCTGGGCGCCCGCGGGGGAGAAGACGCAGTACAACTCGGCACGCATCCCGGGCGGACCGGCCGTGATCCGCACCAGGTCACCGTGCTGGTGCTGGGCCCGCAGATAGGTGCCGAGGGAGTCGGACTTCAGGTCGAACAGCGACCCGAGCAACGGCACCCCGGCGAGCCCGGGCACCTCCTTCCCCTCCTTCCCCGTGTCCGCTCCGGAGTTCGTTCCCAGTGCCATGGCCGCCCCTTCGTCCTACGGAAGCCCGATTCTGCCGCGCCGCGCCGCACCTGGCGAGGACGGCGTTCCAACAGGCCGAAGAGTGGCCTGATGACCACCCCCGCCACCGGCGGCCCCCCGGTTCCTTCCGCGTGGCGATCAGCAGGGGGCCCAGCCACAATGGAAGGGTTATCTGCGTTGCACCCCGAGGTGATGCTCATGTGTCGGTGGCTCGCGTATTCGGGAACACCCCTGCTGCTCGAAACCATCCTGTACAAACCGGCCCACTCGCTGATCGACCAGAGCCTGCACTCCAAACTGGGTGTGGAGACGACGAACGGCGACGGATTCGGCGTCGGGTGGTACACGCAGGAGGACACGGCCACCCCGGCGACCTTCAGGGACATCGGCCCCGCCTGGAACAACCGCAACCTGCGGGAGATCGCGGACCACGTCCGCTCCCCGCTGTTCTTCGCCCACATACGGGCGTCGACCGGTACGGCGGTGCAGCAGACGAACTGTCACCCGTTCCGCCACGGCCGCTGGCTGTTCATGCACAACGGGGCCATCGCCGAATTCCACCGGATGCGGCGGGAGCTCACCCTGCTCGTCGACCCGGCCCTGTACCCCGAGGTCGAGGGGTCGACGGACTCCGAGGTGATGTTCCACCTGGCGCTCACCTTCGGCCTGGAGGCGGACCCGCCGGGCGCGGTGGCCCGGATGGCGGGCGTGGTGGAGCGCGTCGGCCGTGAGCACGGTGTGGAGTTCCCGCTCCAGATGACCCTCGCCATCAGCGACGGCGAACGCCTCTGGGCCTTCCGCTACTCCAGCCGCGGTGAGTCCCGGTCGCTGTTCTACAGCAGCCGGGTGGACGCACTGCGCAGGCTGCACCCCGACATGGAATTCCTCCAGGAAGTCTCCGACGACACCCGCCTGGTCGTCTCCGAACCCCTCGGCGACCTGCCCGGCGCCTGGAACGAAGTCCCGGAGAACTCTTACGGAATAGTCCGACCCGGCGCGGACTCCCTCCACCCCTTCACCCCCCAGGCCGCGTAAGGGCAGTTGCACGGGACGATCGGGTCCCGGACGGGAACTCGTGGACGCCTTCAGGCCCGTTCGGTCCTGACATCGCATCACCTAGGCTTTTCCTCGGTGCGGAACATCCGAGGGGGGACCTTGAGCGTTGAATCGAGTACGGCGAGGCCGGCCACGCGGCGGTCGGCGGCAGCCAGGGCCACATCCGGGCAGGACCTGCTGCCCGGCACGGAGACCGGCACCGAGGGTCTGCGTCAGCGGCTGAGGCTCCTGCAGGACAGACTGGAGCGCTGCGCCTCGCTGTTGCACGCCCACCGGGAGACCGCCGGCCGCAGTCCTCGGACCGATGCCCTCGCCCTCGGCCTGGTCCAGGCCGACCTCGGCCTCCTGCGGGCCGTGGAGCAGTGCACCGTGGAAGTGAACGACGTCGATGACGCGCTCAATGAGTTCTGCCGTGAGCTCATGGCCGCCGACCTGAAGTCGGTCCGGCGCAAGGAGGAGGCCGAGCGGCTTCTCGCTCTGACAGGGGCCCCGCCCTCGCTCTCCGACGGCTGGAGGGCGTCGGTGGAGATCGCGGAGACGTTCGCTCATGCCTCATCTCCCCTGCTGAGGGTGGAGGGAGGAAGCCTCTTCGGGCCGACCGCCCTGTTCATCAGGCGTTACGCCGAACACGCCACGTTCACGCGCGCCATGTACAGGGACATCGGCGCGTGGCGGGCGCTGCTGTGGAAGACGGTGGGGGAGGCCCTCGAAGGTCCTCTGCTGCGGGAGCCCACGCTGATGCTCGTGGAGGAGATCGACGCGCTGCATCACAGCCGGTTCGAGCGGCTGATCGCCGACCTCCTCGACCGCGACGGCTACCAGATCATCCGATCGGGCGGGGGTTCGGGCGACATGGGCGCCGACGTCCTCGCAGCCGACCCCCTCGGGCGGTACGTGATGGTGCAGGCGAAGCACTTCACCGGCGGGAACGGCTCGGTGGGCCAACCCGTGGTGCAGCACCTGTACGGCGGGGCGATGGCCACGCACGCCTCGACGCTGCCCGTCGTCGTCACGAACGGAAAACTCACCGGCGGGGCGAAGGTGTGGGCTGCGGAGGACTTCCGGGCACGGCTCATCGGCCGTGACGAGCTGCGGCGGTGGGCGGAGGACGGGGAAACCCTGGAGTCCGTCCTCAAGGGCACCGGGCCCGCATAGCGCTCGGCCGTCATACGCCCTTCCGAAGCTTCCGCACCTTCGCCTCGGCCTCCCCCCTCTGTCCAGTCATGCCTGGAAGACTTCGTAGTCCAGGTGGTAATTCGCGGTGTCGTCGTTCTGGAAGAACGCTCGGTGCCACCCCTGGCCCAGCTCATCCATTCTGATTACGTGGGACCCGAGATGGTCGTCCGGGTCCGGTGAATCCTCTTCGGTCAGCGAGACGATGCCTTCGCCTGCGGCGGGGAGGAGTACGAAGGTGTCGGTGTCCCGGTCCCTTCCGCCCTTCATCTCGCCCGCCCAGAACGTGTTGCCGTTCCACTTGAGGATGCATTCGTCCGTGGTGCTGTCCTCGGTCTCGTAGCAGTGCAGTATTGCGAAATGAACCTGCAGTGGCGGGGTTGAAGGGTTGAAGGGCTCTTGCGGCGTGGTTCCCTTGCAGTCCGGTCCCACCACGGGGTCAAGGTTCTGCTGGGAACGCAGAGCGATGTCCGCGTAGATCTCTTCGGTGCCGATCTCCGTATCTGCGACATCCTTCCTGACTCTCACGGTCCGGCGCCGCTGCATGACTCGGCTGGTCGCTGTGAATGTTTCCTCCTGGGTCGACGTGAGGTCGTCGTCTGCGTCGATAGGATCACTTTCTCGCACCTTGATGAACTCGTGGAATTGAGTCCCGAGTTCCCCCGGATCGAACCTGGCCGTATATGTGATCGTGAATTCAAACTCTGATGCACTTACGGGGCCGCCGGTTATATGCTGATCCGTCACCAGGCACACGTCGGTCACTTCCTCGACGTTCTCGATGGTTTAATTCTGGGCACAAATGACTGCGCCGTCGCAATCCGTAAGAATGTCCTGCGCCCGCAGGTCGTGCCCAGTCCTGGAATTCGAAGGCTCGGGTCGAGGATGTCCATCGCGACATCCCTGCGCGCTTGAGCCGGTCTGCACAGAAGAACTCGTCCTACGAGCCTGCTGACCTGCGTTCCACGTTACGCCTGAGGCAGGTGGCGGGCGAGCCGGACCGACGGCCGTGGCGTTGTATCGCTCAACCATTCGGGCGGCTTGGTGTGTCGGCGGGCGCACACGAGTCGGAGGTGCGGTACTTGACCTGAGGCGCCACCGGCAACCGCCTCAAATACTGCAGTACTGAGCCCTGTTCCGGCTCGCTCGCAGACGTCCGGGCGTGAACGCGAAGGGCCGTCGGCGGGGTCTTCCGCGGGGGCGGAGACACCGGCGACGGCCCACAGACGGCCCAGGAGGACGGGAAAGCGTCCTGACCTGCGGCGTACTCAGATGTCGCGGAAGATCTCGATCTGGGCGCCCACCGAGTTGAGGCGCTCGGCCAGTTCCTCGTAGCCGCGGTTGATCACGTAGACGTTGCGCAGGACCGAGGTGCCCTCGGCCGCCATCATCGCCAGGAGGACGACCACCGCCGGGCGCAGGGCCGGCGGGCACATCATTTCCGCCGCGCGCCAGCGGGTGGGGCCCTCGACCAGGACGCGGTGGGGGTCGAGGAGCTGGAGGCGGCCGCCGAGGCGGTTCAGGTCCGTCAGGTAGATGGCCCGGTTGTCGTACACCCAGTCGTGGATCAGGGTCTGCCCCTGGGCCACGGCGGCGATGGCCGCGAAGAAGGGGACGTTGTCGATGTTCAGCCCGGGGAACGGCATCGGGTGGATCTTGTCGATCGGGGCTTCGAGCTTCGAGGGGCGGACCGTGAGGTCGACCAGGCGGGTGCGGCCGTTGTCCGCCGTGTACTCCGCCGAGCGGTCGTGGTCAAGGCCCATCTCCTCCAGGACCGCGAGCTCGATCTCCATGAACTCGATCGGCACCCGGCGGATGGTGAGCTCCGACTCCGTGACGACCGCGGCGGCGAGCAGGCTCATCGCCTCGACCGGGTCCTCGGAGGGGGAGTAGTCCACGTCCACGTCGATGCTCGGGACGCCGTGCACGGTGAGCGTGGTGGTGCCGACGCCGTCGACCCGGACGCCCAGTGCCTCCAGGAAGAAGCACAGGTCCTGGACCATGTAGTTGGAGGAGGCGTTGCGGATGACGGTCACGCCGTCGTGCCGGGCGGCGGCCAGCAGCGCGTTCTCGGTGACGGTGTCCCCGCGCTCGGTCAGCACGATCGGGCGGTCGGGAGAGATCCCGGCCGCCACCTTCGCGTGGTAGATGCCCTCGGTCGCGGTGATGTCCAGGCCGAAGCGGCGCAGGGCGATCATGTGCGGCTCGATGGTGCGGGTGCCGAGGTCGCAGCCGCCCGCGTAGGGCAGCCGGAAGGTCTCCATCCGGTGCAGCAGCGGGCCCAGGAACATGATGATGCTCCGGGTCCGGCGGGCCGCGTCCGCGTCCATGGCCTCCATGTCGAGGCGGGCCGGCGGGATCAGCTCCAGGTCCACGCCGTCGTTGATCCAGCGGGTGCGCACGCCGATGGAGTTCAGGACCTCCAGGAGGCGGTAGACCTCCTCGATGCGGGCCACCCGCCTCAGCACCGTACGGCCCTTGTTGAGCAGCGAGGCGCAGAGCAGGGCGACGCACGCGTTCTTGCTCGTCTTGACGTCGATGGCGCCGGACAGGCGGCGGCCGCCGACCACGCGCAGATGCATCGGGCCGGCGTAGCCCAGGGAGACGATCTCGCTGTCGAGCGCTTCACCGATTCGGGCGATCATCTCAAGGCTGATGTTCTGGTTGCCGCGTTCGATGCGGTTCACTGCGCTCTGGCTGGTGCCGAGCGCGTCGGCGAGCTGACTCTGTGTCCAGCCCCGGTGCTGCCGGGCGTCACGGATGAGCTTGCCGATGCGTACGAGGTAGTCGTCTGCCATGGGGGCACGCTATCTCAGATATGAGATGACCCTTGCGCCGGGTGTGGCAAATGGGTGAAATGGGCGGTACTTACCGGTCGTCAGGTCCCATGACGGGGTTCCCGTACGCGTGATGCTCGACGATCCGGCCCAGCAGGCGGGTGAGCTGCTCCCGTTCCCCGGTGGACAGTGGGGCGAGGAGTTCCTCCTGGGCGGCGTCGAGGATCTGCTCCAGCTTGCGCAGCCGCCGTCTGCCGGGTGCCGTGAGGGTGATGACGTTGCGCCTGCGGTCCTCGGGGTCGGGGGCCCGTTCGACCAGTTCGCGTGCGGCGAGTTCGTTGATGACGGAGACCAGGTCGCTGCGGTGGATGCCGGTGCGGGCGCTGAGGGTGGCCTGGCTCGCCGGGCCGGATTCCTCCAGGGCGACCAGGGCCGCGTAATGCCATTTGCGGGCATCTGCCCCACTCAGTCCCTCCGCCACGAGGCGCTGCGCGTGGGTGGAGGCCTGTCCGAGCAGTCGGCTGGGCAGCTCGCGCAGCCGTGCGGGGACGAGGGTCCCGTTCTCTTCCGTGGTCATGGGGCGATGCTACCCGTTGCGTTAGTGCCACTAACGATATAACTTCGTTCGTGTCACCAACGTTAGTCACCCGAACGATTTCCGAAAGGGGCCTCCCATGGCCACGATCGACGTACTCGACTCGACGATGTACTACGAGGACCGCGGCGAGGGCGCCCGCGGTGTCCCCTTCGTCTTCCTGCACGGCAACCCGACCTCCTCCCACCTCTGGCGGGGCGTCCTGCCCCTGATCGAGGGCGGGGTCCGCGTCCTGGCGCCGGACCTCATCGGCATGGGCCGCTCCGGAAAGCCGGGCGATGAGTACCGCTTCGAGGACCACGCCCGCTACCTGGACGCATGGTTCGACGCCCTCGGGCTCGACGAGGTGGTGCTGGTCGGTCAGGACTGGGGCGGGGCGCTCGCCTTCGACCGGGCCGCCCGGCATCCGGGGCGGGTCCGCGGTATCGCCTTCATGGAGACGATCGTGCGGCCGCTCGGACGGGCCCAGTACCCGCCGGCCGCACGTGTCCGGTTCGAAGCGATCCGCACCCCGGGCGTGGGGGAGGAGATGGTGCTGGACCGGAACATCTTCATCGAGGACAGCATCGGGCAGACCGTGCTGAAACCGATGAGCGAGACGGACCGCGCCGTCTACGCCGCCCCCTACCCGACCCGCGAGAGCCGGCTGCCCATGCTTCAGTGGGCCCGCTCGCTGCCGATCGACGGCGATCCGGCGGACGTGCTCGCCGTCGTGGAGAAGTACGACGCCTGGCTGGCCGACAGCCCGCAGGTGCCCAAGCTCCTGCTCACCTTCGACGGCTCGCCGGCCCTGATGGTCGGCCCCGACACCGTCGCCTGGTGCGAGGAGAACATCTCGGCGCTGGAGACCGAGTACTGCGGCCCGGCGGCGCACCTCTGCCCCGAGGACCGGCCCGCGGAGATCGCCGCCGCCGTCAACTCCTGGGCCGCCCGGCACGGCCTCGCGGGGTGAGTCCGGCAGCGGCCCCTGCGGTCACCGCTGCCGGACCCCCGGCCGTCCCTGCGGGCACCGCCGGCCCCCGCCGGCCCGCCCGCTCAGTGCTTGCAGGCGTGGTGCCGCCCCCCGGCGTGCACCGCCGCGTACGAGGCCGGGCGCGGACCCGACGCCGCGCCGGCCACCCGCGCCGAGGCCGCCCTCCCCGACGCCGAATCCGCGTCGTGCACCACGCGGCCGCCGACCAGGGTCATCCGTACGGCCGTTGCGCTGATGTCGGCCACCGGGCAGCGCGTCACGTCCCGGTCCAGCACCACCAGGTCCGCCGCCTTGCCCGGTTCCACGGTGCCCGTCAGCCCCTCCTGGCGCAGCTGCCACGCCGTCCCCGAGGTGTGCATCCGCAGCACCGTGTCCCGGCTCAGTCCCTCCAGCTCCCGGTACAGCTCGCCCGCCCCGGAGGCGCCCTGCCGGTCGATCGCCGTCCGCAGCTGGTTCCACACCTGCAGCGCGTCCACCGGCCAGTCGGAGCCGCCCGCCAGCCGCGCGCCCGCCCTCTCCAGGCTCCGCGCCGGATACATCCACCGGTGCCGCCCGGGTCCGATGTAGGGGAGCAGCGCCTCCATCGTCCAGGTGTCCTTCGCCGCCCACTGGAGCTGCATGCACGCCGTGACCCCGAGCTGGGCGAAGCGCCGCAGGTCCGCCGGGTCCACGAGCTGCAGGTGCGCCACGGCGTTGCGGGCGTCCTTGCGGCCCGTCGCCCGCCGGGCGTACGCGTACCCGTCCAGCGCGGTGCGTACCGCGCGGTCGCCGAGTCCGTGGGCGTGCATCTGCCAGCCCGCCCGGTTGAAGGCGGCGCTGAGCCGGCCGTAGTCCGCTGCCGAGGTGTAGAGCTCACCGCGGTTGCCGGTCGGCCTGCCGTTCCCGTCGAGGTACGGCTCCAGCAGGGCGGCGGTCTGCGCCGGGTATTCGATGACCCCGTCCAGGAACACCTTGATCATTCCGAACCGGAGCCCGCGCACCCCCTCGAACTCCCGCCGCAGCCCCCGTGCGTACGTCAGTGCGCCCGCCGGGTCCTTGGCCTGCCCGGCGTCAAGCCGGATCGCCGGCACGATCCGCTGCGGCAGCTTGCCCGCCGCCGACAGTGCCTGGTACAGCTCCAGTTCGTGCCGTCCCACCAGCGCGTCCATCATCGTCGTGATGCCGGACGCGGCCGCCAGCCCGAGCACCTTGGCGCAGGCCGCGACCAGGTCGGCCCGGGTGGGCTCCGGTATGTGCTGCCGTACCAGGCCCTGGGCGTCGTCCTTGAGGACGCCCGTCGGCCGGCCGTCCGCGCCCTTGACCACCTTGCCGCCGACCGGGTCGGGCGTGGCCGCCGTGATCCCGGCGATGTCCAGGGCCCGCCGGTTGGCCCACAGGTTGTGCCCGTCGCCGCCGACGAGGGCGATCGGCCGCCGGGTCGGGAGCGCGTCCAGCATCGAGTGGTGCGGATGGGTCCCCGCGGGCTGCAGGCCGACCGGGTTCCAGTCCTCGACCACCAGCCAGCGGTCGGGCTCCGCGCCCGCGCCGCCCGTCTCGGCGAGGAAGCCGGTCAGGATCTCCTGGAGCCCGGCCACGGTGGTCTCCGCGCCCTCCAGCGAGGGCGACAGCGAGCGCTCGCCCGCGCCGAGCGGGTGGACGTGGCCGTCGTGGATGCCGCTCATGACCGTGCCCCGGCGGGCGTCGACGACCTCGGTGTCCCGGCCCACGTGCCGGCGCACCGCCGCGTTCGTCCCGGTGGCCAGGATCCTGCCGTCCCGGCCGACGGCGACGGCCTCGACGGGCGCCCGGCCGCCGGTCCCGGTGAACACCGACGCGTTGTGGACCACCAGGGCCGCCGAACCGCGCCCGCCCGAGGGGGCGGCCGAGGGGGCCGGGGAGGCCGCGGCCGGAGCGGCTCCCAGCAGGCCCGCCGCCCCTGCGACCCCGGCGGCTCCGGCGACCGTGAGGAGTCCCCGGCGGGAAAGGTGAGAAGACGTCATGCTCACTCCAAACGTTGGTGTGGCCAGGACACTGTTTGATTAACCGCTTAACCAGAAGCCGCCCCCGCCGACGAAATCCGTACGATGACGGCGTGCCAGAGCCAGAGCCAGAGCCAGTGCCCCTGCCCGCGTCCGGCCCGACCCTCGCCGACATCGCGCGCGCCGCCGAAGTCTCCACCGCGACCGTCTCGCACGCGCTCAACGGCACCGGCCGCCTCGGCGGGTCCACCCGGCGGCGGGTCCGCGAGGTGGCGGGCGCGCTCGGCTACGGAGCGCGCCGGGGCCCGCGCACCCGCAGCCTCGGCCTCGCGGTGACCACGTACGCGGGGGACGCCTGGGACTTCGTGGGGATCGCCTACTTCTCCCGCTGGCTCACCGCCGCGACCTCGGCGGCGCACGCGCACGGGTACGCCCTGACCACCCTGCCGGCGGACCGGGGCGCCGAGCCGCTGTGGCACACCCTCGCCGTGGACGGGATGCTGCTGCTCGACAGCCCGGCCGGCGACCCGGTGCTGCGGGCCCTGCGGGCGCGGGGGATGCCGGTGGTCTTCGACGGGCGGCCGCCCGACCCCTGGCCGGGGGACATCTGGGTGGACAACGACCACACCGCCACCACGCGGGAGGTGCTCGACCACCTCGCGGCGTCCGGGGCCCGCCGGATCGCACTGCACTCGGGCTACGGCCGGGAGTTCTACACCGGGGCCGTCACGTCGGCCTACGAACACTGGTGCGCGGAGCACGGCACGGATCCCCTCCTGGTCCCCTTCGACCCCGACGACACGGCGGGGCGCGCCTTCGACTCCGCGTTCGCCGGGCCGGACCGGCCCGACGCCGTGTACTGCGTGTACGACCCGGGCGGCCGGCAGGTGCTGGCCGCCGCCGAGCGGCACGGCCTGCGGATACCCGGCGGACCGGGGCATGACGGGCTGCTGCTGGTCTGCGCCAGCGAGGATCCGGCGTACGACGGGACCGGACCCGCCGTGACCACCGTCACCCTGAATCCGGAGCGGATCGCCGTCTCGGCCGTGTCTGTCCTGGTCAACCTGATCGAATCCGGACATGCGGAATCGCCTGGCCAACGGACGGTCCCGGCGGCGCTACGGGTGCGCGCCTCGTCCCTCCCCCCGGACATGTACTAGAGTTATCTCGACATCGAGATATCTGCCGAAGGCGTACCGCAGCCGCCCCCGCTGGTAAGGGTTACCTAACTTAGCCCTACCTTAGCGGATTGGCCAAGGGGCGTGGCGGCAGGATTGCGGTTATACGCGCGAATTCATGCATGAAGGAGACTGTCGTGTCGGCGAACAGCTTCGACGCCCGCAGCACGCTGCAGGTGGGCGACGAGTCGTACGAGATCTTCAAGCTGGACAAGGTCGAGGGCTCCGCCCGCCTTCCCTACAGCCTGAAGGTCCTGCTGGAGAACCTGCTCCGTACCGAGGACGGCGCGAACATCACCGCCGACCACATCCGGTCGCTCGGCAACTGGGACTCGCAGGCCCAGCCCAGCGAGGAGATCCAGTTCACGCCGGCCCGCGTGATCATGCAGGACTTCACCGGCGTCCCCTGCGTGGTGGACCTCGCCACCATGCGTGAGGCCGTGAAGGCGCTCGGCGGCGACCCGGCGAAGATCAACCCGCTCTCGCCCGCCGAGATGGTCATCGACCACTCGGTCATCGCCGACAAGTTCGGCACGAAGGACGCCTTCGCGCAGAACGTCGAGCTCGAGTACGGCCGCAACAAGGAGCGCTACCAGTTCCTGCGCTGGGGCCAGACCGCCTTCGACGACTTCAAGGTCGTCCCGCCGGGCACCGGCATCGTCCACCAGGTCAACATCGAGCACCTGGCCCGCACGGTCATGGTCCGTAACGGCCAGGCGTACCCCGACACCCTCGTCGGCACCGACTCGCACACCACCATGGTCAACGGCCTCGGCGTGCTGGGCTGGGGCGTCGGCGGCATCGAGGCCGAGGCCGCGATGCTCGGCCAGCCGGTCTCCATGCTGATCCCGCGCGTCGTGGGCTTCAAGCTGACCGGCGAGCTGCCGACCGGCACCACCGCCACCGACCTCGTGCTGACCATCACCGAGATGCTGCGCAAGCACGGTGTCGTCGGCAAGTTCGTCGAGTTCTACGGTGAGGGCGTCGCCGCCACCTCCCTCGCGAACCGCGCCACCATCGGCAACATGTCGCCGGAGTTCGGCTCCACCGCCGCGATCTTCCCGATCGACGGCGAGACCCTGAAGTACCTGCGCCTGACCGGCCGCGACGCCCAGCAGGTCGCGCTCGTCGAGGCGTACGCCAAGGAGCAGGGCCTGTGGCTGGACCCGGCTGCCGAGCCGGACTTCTCCGAGAAGCTGGAGCTCGACCTCTCCACGGTCGTCCCCTCCATCGCCGGCCCGAAGCGCCCGCAGGACCGCATCGTCCTCGCCAACGCCGCCGAGCAGTTCGCCGCGGACGTGCGCAACTACGTCAGCGAGGACGAGGAGGCCGGCAAGGAGTCCTTCCCGGCGTCCGACGCCCCGGCCGCCGTCAACGGCGTGCCGACCCGCCCGACCCAGGTCACCCTGGCCGACGGCACCTCCTTCGAGATCGACCACGGTGCCGTCACCGTTGCCGCGATCACCTCCTGCACCAACACCTCGAACCCCTACGTCATGGTCGCCGCGGCGCTCGTGGCCAAGAAGGCGGTCGAGAAGGGCCTGTCCCGCAAGCCGTGGGTCAAGACCACCCTGGCCCCGGGCTCGAAGGTCGTCACCGACTACTTCGACAAGGCCGGCCTGACCCCGTACCTCGACAAGATGGGCTTCAACCTCGTCGGGTACGGCTGCACCACCTGCATCGGCAACTCCGGTCCGCTGGACGAGGAGATCTCGAAGGCGATCAACGAGCACGACCTCGCGGTCACCTCGGTCCTCTCGGGCAACCGCAACTTCGAGGGCCGCATCAACCCCGACGTCAAGATGAACTACCTGGCCTCCCCGCCGCTGGTCGTCGCGTACGCCATCGCGGGCTCCATGAAGGTGGACATCACCAAGGACGCCATCGGCATCGACACCGAGGGCAAGCCGGTCTTCCTCCAGGACATCTGGCCGTCCGAGGCCGAGGTCAACGACGTCGTGGCGAACGCCATCGGCGAGGACATGTTCAGCAAGTCCTACCAGGACGTCTTCGCGGGCGACGCCCAGTGGCAGGCGCTGTCGATCCCGACGGGCAACACCTTCGAGTGGGACCCGCAGTCCACCTACGTCCGTAAGCCCCCTTACTTCGAGGGCATGACGATGGAGACCACCCCGGTCTCCGACATCGCCGGCGCCCGCGTGCTGGCGAAGCTGGGCGACTCGGTCACCACCGACCACATCTCCCCGGCCGGTGCGATCAAGGCCGACACCCCGGCCGGCAAGTACCTCACCGAGCACGGTGTCGAGCGCCGCGACTTCAACTCGTACGGTTCCCGCCGCGGCAACCACGAGGTCATGATCCGCGGTACCTTCGCCAACATCCGCCTGCGCAACCAGATCGCGCCGGGCACCGAGGGCGGCTTCACCCGCGACTTCACGGTCGAGGGCGCGCCGGTCTCCTTCATCTACGACGCCTCGCAGAACTACCAGGCCGCCGGCATCCCGCTGGTCATCCTGGCGGGCAAGGAGTACGGCTCCGGCTCGTCCCGCGACTGGGCCGCCAAGGGCACCGCGCTGCTCGGCGTCAAGGCCGTCATCGCCGAGTCCTACGAGCGCATCCACCGCTCCAACCTGATCGGCATGGGCGTTCTGCCGCTGCAGTTCCCCGAGGGCGCCACCGCGGCCGCGCTCGGCCTCACCGGCGAGGAGACCTTCGCGTTCACCGGCGTGGAGGAGCTGAACAACGGCACCACCCCGCGCACGGTCAAGGTCACCACCGACACCGGTGTGGAGTTCGACGCGGTCGTCCGCATCGACACGCCGGGCGAGGCCGACTACTACCGCAACGGCGGCATCATGCAGTACGTGCTCCGTAACCTCATCCGGGGTTAAGGGCGCGCCAAGCGGAGCCTCGCTCCGCTCAATCGGCACCATAGGGCCGTATCCCCGTTGCGGGGGTACGGCCCTTCCGCATTTTCGTCACGGCGGTGCCAGATGACGGACAGGTCTCAACTCGGAAAAGCTGGCGGTCATCCTTGTGCACGATCTTGCTCAGGCGAGCGGAAGTGGACTATACCTGTGCGCGTCCAGGTCGCTTCACAGGAGCGGCCCCGGACCCGGGGGACAGCGGGGAACTGCGGCGTCGTCCGCATGCACGGCAACTGCCGTGATTTCCCGCGTCCTTCACACTTCTGACGAAGGCGAGGACATGAGCATGGCATCCACCGGTGAGGGCCTCGGCCGCCGTGATCTGATCAAGCGCTCTGCGGCACTCGGCCTGATCACCGTGCCGACGATGGGCTTCCTGTCCGCCTGTGCGTCCGGCGGCGGTGAGACCACCAACGGCCCGTCCAAGGCCGCGACGAGCGCGCAGAACCCCTTCGGCGTCTCGAAGGGCAGCAAGCTGGACGTCGTCGTCTTCAAGGGCGGCTTCGGCGACGACTACGCGAAGGCCTGGGAGGCCGCCTTCGACAAGAAGTGGGGCACCACCAGCTCCCACCTCGGTACCCAGGAGATCACCGGCAAGCTCCAGACGCGCTTCAACGGCGGAAACCCGCCGGACGTCGTCGACAACTCCGGCGCCCAGCGGATCAAGCTCGACGTGCTCTTCAAGAGCAACCAGCTCGCCGACCTCACCCCGGTGCTCGACGCGCCCTCGCTCGACGACCCGGGCAAGAAGGTCCGCGACCTGCTGATCGCGGGCACCGTCGAACAGGGCACGCAGGGCGGCAAGTTCGTCTCGCTCAACTACGTCTACACCGTCTTCGGCTTCTGGTACTCCGGCAAGCTCTTCAAGGAGAAGGGCTGGACCGCGCCCAAGACCTGGGACGAGTTCCTCGCGGTCTGCGCGAAGGCCAAGGAGGCCGGCATCGGGGGCCTCGCCCATCAGGGCAAGTTCCCGTACTACATCAACGTCGTCATCATGGACCTGATCGCCAAGAAGGGCGGCCTGGACGCCATGAAGGCGATCGACAACCTGGAGCCGAACGCCTTCGAGGGCAGCGCGGCGGCCCTCGCCGCCGTCGAGGCGGTCTACGAGGTGGTCGAGAAGGACCTGCTGCTCCCGGGCACCAACGGTCTGACCCACACGGAGTCCCAGACCGCCTGGAACCAGTACAAGGCGGCCTTCATCCCCTCCGGCTCCTGGCTGGAGAACGAGCAGCTCAAGCAGACGCCGGACGACTTCGACATGCAGTTCCTGCCGGTCCCGCTGCTGGCGGACAGCAAGCTGCCCTTCGAGGCCATCCGGGCCGGCGCGGGCGAGCCCTTCATCGTTCCGGAGAAGGCGGCCAACAAGGCCGGGGGTCTGGAGTTCATCCGTTCGATGCTGTCCCGCGAGTGGTCGACCATCTTCGCCCAGCAGGCCAATTCGCTCACCGTGGTCAAGGACGGCGTGGACCCGGGCGTGAAACTGCGGCCGGGCACCCAGTCGGCGGTGGCGGCCCTCAAGGCGGCGGGGGAGAACACCTTCAACTACCTTTACCCCGACTGGTACAGCGAGATGGACACGGCGATCCAGGACGCGTCCAATGAGCTGATGGCCAAGCGGATCCAGCCGAAGGAGTGGATCAAGCGGGCCCAGGCTGCGGTAAACAAGGCGGCGCAGGACCCGAACGCCAAGAACAACCGTCGCAGCTGACCACGCGCACCAACGGTCACCGGGCACTCCAGGGACGGACACCATGAGCCAAGTAGCCCAGGGCAGGGGACGGGGCGGCTTCATCGCCGGCTTCCTCCTCGCACCCCTCGCGCTGTACCTGACCTTCGTCATCTGGCCGTACGTACAGACGTTCGGCTACTCCTTCACCAACTGGACGGGCCAGTCGCCGACGTTCGATTTCGTCGGCGTGGACAACTACACGGCCCTGATGAAGGACGAGGTCTTCCGCGGCGCCCTGTGGAACAACCTGCTGCTCCTGGTGTTCGTCCCGGTGGTCACCATCCTGCTCGCCCTCTTCTTCGCCTTCATGGTGAACGCGGGCGGGCGGGGCGGCGCCGGAGGGGTGCAGGGCGTACGGGGATCGGGCTTCTACAAGATCGTCTACTTCTTCCCGCAGGTGCTGTCCCTGGCCATCCTCGCGGTGCTCTTCGGCGCCGTATACCGCACCGACGAGGGCGGCCTGCTCAACGGCGTCCTCATCCGCCTCGGCCTGGTCGACAGGCTGCACCCGATCGAATGGTTGAACGAGCCGCGACTCGTGCTTTGGTGCCTGCTCCTCGTCGTCGTCTGGCACGGCGTCGGCTTCTACCTCGTCCTGTTCTCGGCGGCCATGCAGTCCGTCCCCAAGGACATCTACGAGGCCGCCCTGCTCGACGGGGCCGGGCGCGCCCAGACCTTCTTCAAGGTCACCCTGCCCCTGCTGTGGGACTCTGTGCAGACCTCCGCGGTCTACCTGGGCATCGCCGCGATGGACATGTTCGTCCTCGTGTCGACCATGACCTCCGGCCAGTTCGGCGGCGGGCCCGACCACCACAGCGAGGTCATGGCGACGGTGCTGATGAGGAACTTCCTCTACTTCGGCAAGAGCGGCTACGCCTGCGCCATGGGCGTGGTCATGCTCGTCCTCACCATGATCCTTTCCGTCATCACGCTGCGCGCCACCCGCCGCGAGCGCATCGAGTTCTGAGCGGGAGACCATCATGACCACAGTGATCAAGGCTCCGGGCGAAGCCGCCGCGGAGCGGTCCGGAGGAGCAGGCCCGAGCGGGGAACGGGGCGGGACCCGCTCCGAGGGCATGGTCCTCAACGTCTTCTCCCACGGCTTCCTCGCCGTCTGGGCCATACTGATCGTCCTGCCCCTGATCTGGCTGGCCCTCGGCTCCTTCAAGACCGACGCGCAGATCGGCGGCTCGGCCCTCAGCTGGCCCTCCAACTGGAACGCCGACGCGTTCGGCCGGGCCTGGGACAAGGGCATCGGCGACTACTTCGCCAACACGCTGATCGTGATGGTGTTCTCGGTCCCGCTGACGATGCTGCTCGGCTCGATGGCGGCGTACGTACTGGCCCGCTACCCCTTCCCGGGGAACCGGTTCATCTACTACTTCTTCGTCAGCGGGGCGATGTTCCCCGTCTTCCTGGCGCTCGTCCCGCTCTTCTTCATGGTCAAGCGGTTCGACATGCTGAACACGTACCAGGGCCTGATCCTCGTGTACGTCGCCTACTCGATGCCCTTCACCGTCTTCTTCATGCACTCCTTCTTCCGGACGCTGCCGACGGCGGTGCACGAGGCGGCGGTGATCGACGGGGCCTCGGACACCCGGATCTTCTTCCAGGTGATGGTGCCGATGGCCAGGCCCGGCCTGATCAGCGTCGGGATATTCAACATCCTGGGCCAGTGGAACCAGTACATCCTGCCCTCCGTGCTGATGCAGCCCCAGACCGGATCGGACCCCGAGCGCTACCTGCTCACCCAGGGTCTGATCCAGCTCCAGCAGCAACAGGGGTACGAGACCGACCTGCCGGTCCTCTTCGCCGGCGTCACCATCGCGATGATCCCGATGCTGGTGGTCTACCTCTCCTTCCAGCGCCAGATCCAGGCGGGCCTGACCTCGGCGACGCTGAAGTAGCGGCTCAGGAGGCCTTGCGCAGCTTGTACAGCCGTCCGGAGCCCGGGTCGCCGATCTCCTGCTGGATCCGGGGCTGCCGGGCGGTGCCGCCGACGCTCCAGGCGGGCCAGGTGCACCCGGGGATGTCCACGCGGACCCTCTGCGTCCAGACGTCCCGGCCGCCCTCGTAGACCCAGGTCCCGGACCCCGAGCAGCTCGGCGCCGCGTTGCCGGGGTGGTCGATGGCGCTGCGCCCGCCGACGCCGGAGGCGGTGACCCGGCCGTCCGTGGTGAAGACGAGGGTGTTGCCCGTGTGGTCGATCCAGCTGCCGGTCATGGTCTGCGGCCCGATCCTCGGCGGCTCGTACGGGGGCAGCAGGCCGACGGCGAGCCCGACCGCGCCGAACAGGCCCGTCCCCGCCACCACCGCCGTGCCCCACAGGGCCACCCGCCGCAGGAGGCCCTCTCCCCGGGGCAGGGCGATCACCGCCCCGAGGGAGAGCGAGGCCGTGGCCGAGGCCCAGAAGACCAGGGTGGATCCCGTCTGCGCGTCGTTGTGCGTCGCGAAGATCAGGACGGGCGGCGCCAGCAGGGCCGCCACCGCCGGCGGGGCCGACCACCACGCCGTGCGTCCGCCGAGCCCCCGGGCGATCAGGTCGGCCAGCGCGACCGCCGGCAGTACGAAGACCAGCGACAGCAGGAACGAGATGAAGCCGACGAGCGGGACGAGAGAGACCAGGCTCCCCGCGATGGCGGCCCCGTCGGGGGCCGTGTCCGGTGGTGGCTGCGTCCGCACGTACAGCAGGACCACCACGACGGTGAGCGCGACCTCCAGGCATCCCACCAGCGTCGAGACCACCAGCACGCGGCCGTACGACCGTTTCTGACGCATGCTCAACCCCCCCTGGCGGCACGGCGGACCGACACGTCCGCCCGGCCGGCGACGTCCTGGATCCATAGTGCCAGCCGGGCTGAACGTGTTCAATTCATTCTTCGCGCCCGCCTCACGAAGGGACGACCGACCAGCTGACCGCCGACACCGACGGATCCAGGGAGAGGTTGCTGACCGCCTCCTCCAGCGCCCGGCCCTGCGTGCCCTCGGCGGTCAGCAGCGCGGACACGGTCACCCGGCCGGGTACCGGACCGTCCTGGCTGCGGATCGAGCGCAGCTGGTGGCCCGGCCGGCTCAGGGCGTCCACCAGCCGGTGGCGGACGTGGGCCTCCTCCGCCTCCAGGCACACCGCCTCGAAGTGGTACTCGGCGGCCACCTCGGCCCCGCCGCGAGGCTCGCGGTCGAGGCGTCGGCCCAGCGGGCGCAGCAGGAGATTGGCCCCCACCACGCCCGCCGTGCCGCAGACGGCCAGGACGAACAGGCCCGCGCCGGCCAGGCAGCCCACGGCCGCCGAGCACCACAGGGTGGCGGCCGTGTTCAGCCCGCGCACGCTCGGGCCGTCGCGCATGATCACGCCGGCGCCGAGGAAGCCGATCCCGGAGACGATCTGAGCGGCGACCCGGGAGCCGTCGTAATTCACCTCGGAGACCGCGCTGAGGAACCCGTACTGCGAGAGCAGCACGAAGAGCGCGGCCCCGCCCGCCACCAGGGCGTTCGTGCGCAGACCTGCGAGGCGGGCCCGCCACTGGCGCTCCAGGCCGATGACCGCTCCGAGTCCGAGCGCGGCGGCCAGGTGCAGGGCCATCTGCCATTCGGTGAGCAGCATCGGACTCTCCCCTCTCCTACAGCCAGGTGCCGAAGCGGCGGATGTACCAGGTCTTCACGAGCTGGGTGAGCGTGCAGTACGCGAGAAGTACGCCGATCAGCCAGGGGAAGTAGCTCGCCGGCAGGGCGACGAAGCCCAGCGAGGGAGCCAGCGGAGAGAAGGGCAGCCAGAGCCCGGCCAGCACCGCGAGGACCGTCATCACCATCACCGGCCAGGAGGCGCGGGACTGGAGGAAGGGGATCTTCCGGGTGCGGATCATGTGGACGATCAGGGTCTGCGAGAGCAGGCCCTCGATGAACCAGCCGGACTGGAAGAGCGACTGGCTCGCCCCGCTGTTCGCGGCGAACACGTTCCACATGATCAGGAACATCGCGATGTCGAAGATCGAGCTGATGGGGCCGATGGTGACCATGAAGCGGAAGATGCCCTTGGCGTCCCAGTTGCGGGGCTTGCGCAGGTACTCCTCGTCCATCCGGTCCCACGGGGTCGCCAGCTGCGCGATGTCGTAGACCAGGTTCTGGACCAGCAGCATGATCGCGAGCATCGGCTGGAAGGGGATGAAGGCGCTCGCCACCAGGACCGAGAAGACGTTGCCGAAGTTCGACGACGCCGTCATCTTGATGTACTTGATCGTGTTGCCGAAGGTGGTCCGGCCCTGGACGACACCCTGCTCCAGGACGGTCAGGTCCTTCTCCAGCAGGATGATGTCCGCCGACTCCCTGGCGATGTCCACGGCGGTGTCCACCGAGATGCCGACATCGGCGTCCCGGAGCGCGGCCGCGTCGTTGATGCCGTCGCCGAGGAACCCGACGGTGTGGCCGTCGGCCTGCAGGGCCCCTACGATCCGGGCCTTCTGGACCGGGTTGACCTTGGCGAAGACCGTCGTACGGGCCGCCAGCGCGCGCAGTTCGGTGTCGTCGAGGGCGTCGGTGTCGGGGCCGAGCACCACGTGGCCGACGTCGATGCCGACGTCCGCGCAGACCCGGGCGGCCACGAGCTCGTTGTCGCCGGTGACGACCTTCACGGCGATGCCCTTGTCGGCCAGGCCCGTCAGGGCCCGGGCGGCGTCGGCCTTCGGCGGGTCGAGGAAGGCGAGGAAGCCGACCAGGGTCAGCTCGTCCTCGTCCGCGACCGAGTAGGTCTCGCGCGGGGTGCCGATCGTGCGGGTGGCGACGGCCAGGACCCGCAGGCCCTGCCGGTTGTGGTCCTCGGCGATCCGGCTGACGTGCCACCGCAGCTGCTCGGTCAGCTCGACCCTCTCACCGCGGTCCGTCATGTGCGTGCAGAGGTCCAGGACCTCCTCGACGGCGCCCTTGGTGATCATGATGTGCTCGGAGTGCCCGAGGGCTCCCACGAGGGAATTGCGGCCGAGGACCACGGACATCCGCCGCCGGGCGAAGTCGAAGGGGATCTCGTCGACCATCGAGAACCGTGCGTCGACGACAACCTCCTCGGCCTCGTCCACCCGGTCGATGACCGCCTGGTCCATCAGGTTCTTCAGGCCGGTCTGGAAGCGCGCGTTGAGGTAGCCGTACTCCAGGACCTCGTCGTCCTCGTTGCCGTGCACGTCCAGGTAGCGGTCCAGGACGATCCGGTCCTCGGTGAGGGTGCCGGTCTTGTCGGTGCAGAGCACGTCCATCGCGCCCAGGTTCTGGATCGCGTTCAGCCGCTTGACGACCACCTTCCGCCTGGACATGGCGACCGCACCGCGGGCCAGGTTGGCGGAGACGACCATCGGCAGCATCTCGGGGGTCAGCCCGACGGCGACGGCGATGCCGAAGAGGAGGGCCTCGTCCCAGTCCCCCTTGGTCAGGCCGTTGATCACGAAGACGACCGGGACCATCACCAGCATGAAGCGGATCAGCAGGAAGCTGACCCTGCGCACGCCGGTGTCGAAGTTGGTCTGCGGGCGCTCGCCGACCAGCGAGCCGGCCATCGAGCCGAAGTAGGTGTCTGCGCCGGTGGCGACGACGACGCCGGTGGCCGTGCCGGAGGTGACCGAGGTCCCCATCAGGCACAGGTTGTCGGCCTCGACCGGGTCGGAGGTCTCCCGCCGTCCGAGGTCCTCGGCCCGGGTGTCGGCCTTGGCCACCGGCAGGGACTCGCCGGACAGCGCGGCCTGGGCGACGCCCAGGTCCTTGGCGGTGATGATCCGCAGGTCGGCCGGGATCAGGTCACCGGCCGCCAGCCTGACCACGTCGCCCGGGACCACCTGGTCCATGGGCACCTCGAACGTGGTGGGCGCGGAGCCGCTGCCGGCCCGGCGCTGCACCGCGCAGGTGGTGGTCACCAGCTGCTTCAGCGCGTCGGCGGCGCGGCCCGAGCGGAACTCCTGCCAGAAGCGCAGCAGCCCGCTGATCCCCACCATCACGGAGAGGATGACGACGCCCGGATCCGCGGGGTCCTGCCAGTACATGACCGCCGCCAGGAAGACCAGGACGGCGATGAAGGGGTTCCGGAAGGCCTTCGCCAGCTGGAGGTACCAGCGGGGGGCGCGCTCCTGGGCGACGACGTTGGGGCCGTGGCGCTCCAGGCGCAGCGCGGCCTCGGCATGGGTGAGGCCGGCCGGTGAGGCGTCCACCTCCTGCAGGACCTGGACGCCCGAGCGGGCGCTGATCCCGGCGAGGCGCTCGCCGGCGAGCCGGGTACGGGCCTGGAGCTCGGCGTCCCGGCGCTCGCGGCGGGACCGGCCCGGCGGTGCGAGCTTCGTCGGGGTACGGGGGGTGAGCATGGTCATGACGAATACCTCCCTCCACGGTGTCCGGGCAGCGCGAAGCCGAGCGGTCACGTGGAGTGATCATGGGTCGGCGCGGAACGGCCCCGATGGGCCGCGGGCACGCCGGCGGGCATGGATGACGCACGCCCGGCGGAGTTGGCAGGGCATGCGGAAGGAAGGGAATGTGGAGATAAGCAACGCAGGCGCGCACGGGGCAGCGGTCCGCCGCTGCCGTGGGCACTCAGGGAAAGGTCAGCCGGTCAACAGGTCAGCCGACGAGAGCGCTGCAAGGACTTCGATCGGGACTCATCCCGAACACCTCCTTGCGTAGCGCGGTCATTGCAAGGCGCCCGATCCGGCCGGAAGGACCGCAGATGATCGGCGCCTCAGCGACCGTAGCACGATCCAGGGGGCCGCTCTCTCCCCCTTTAGGTCAGTAGGAGCCGTTTCATGCCGTGTCAGCCTCTTGACGTGTGGATGCGCAAAGGCTCGACTTAAGGTTCACAAGTTGGAGAGATGCCGGGGTCGCGGAGCGTGAAGCCGCGACGGTCCCCGGCCGGGGGGCGACGGCTGGCCGTCGCTAATGGGCAGGAGTGGATGAGTCGTGCAGACTCCCGGATCGCAGTCGTCGCTGCATCGCGCGAATCTCGAACGGGTCGTGCGGGCGGTGCGGCTCGCGGGATCACTGACCCAGGCGGAGATCGCCCGTGCCACCGGACTGTCGGCGGCCACGGTCTCCAACATCGTCCGGGAGCTGAAGGAAGGCGGAACCGTCGAGGTCACCGACACCTCGGCCGGCGGCCGCCGGGCGCGCAGCGTCTCGCTCCACGGTGACGCGGGCATCGTCATCGGCGTCGACTTCGGCCACACCCACCTGCGGGTGGCGGTGGGGAACCTCGCCCACCAGGTGCTGGCCGAGGAGTCCGAGCCGCTGGACGTCGACGCCTCCTGGGCGGACGGCTTCGACCGGGCCGAAGCCCTGGTCGGACGCCTGATTGCGAACATCGGGGTGGACCTGGAGAAGGTCATCGGCGTCGGGCTCGGCGTACCCGGCCCGATCGACGTGGAGTCCGGGACACTGGGCTCGACCGCGATCCTGCCGGGCTGGGCGGGCATCAACCCCCGCCAGGAGCTCTCGCAGCGCCTCGGGGTGCCCGTGTACGTGGACAACGACGCGAACCTCGGCGCCCTCGGTGAACTCGTTTGGGGGAGCGGGCGGGGAGTAAAGGACCTGGCCTACATCAAGGTGGCCAGCGGTGTCGGTGCGGGCCTCGTGATCAACGGCCAGATCTACCGCGGACCCGGCGGCACGGCGGGCGAGATCGGGCACATCACCCTGGACGAATCGGGTCCGGTCTGCCGCTGCGGCAACCGCGGCTGCCTGGAGACCTTCGCGGCGGCCCGGTACGTCCTGCCGCTGCTCCAGGGCACGCACGGACCGGAGTTGACGATGGAGCGGGTGGTCGAACTGGCCCGCGAGGGGGACCCGGGCTGCCGCCGGGTGATCACGGACGTGGGCCGGCACATCGGCAGCGGCGTGGCCAGTCTCTGCAACCTCCTGAACCCGAGCCGGGTGGTGCTGGGCGGCTCGCTGGCGGAGGCCGGTGAACTCGTCCTCGCTCCCATCCGTGAATCGGTCGGGAGGTACGCGATCCCCAGTGCGGCACGGCAGTTGTCCGTGCTCACGGGGTCCCTGGGCGGGCGCGCCGAGGTGCTGGGCGCGCTGGCGCTCGTACTCAGCGAGATGGGCGATTCGACACTTTTGTCAGATCATGGAAGTGGAGTGCGAGCTCCAGCCGTCTTGTCTTCAGGTAGATAACGAATGGCACCGTTGTCATCTCGTTAAGAATTCACTCCTTGACGGCAAAACGCGGCCGGGGTTGACTCACATCCACCTCGGCCGCGGCGTAGCGGCCTCGTCAGGGAGGTTCAACTAATGAACACGCGTATGCGCAGAGCCGCCGTAGCTGTTGCCGCTGGTGCCATGGCCGTTTCCCTCGCCGCTTGTGGCAGTGCGAAGGAGGCCGGCGACAAGACGAAGGAATCCTCCGGCGCTGCCAAGGGCGACGCGATCAAGGTCGGTCTGCTCCTGCCGGAGAACCAGACCGCGCGTTACGAGAAGTTCGACAAGCCGCTCATCGAGAAGAAGGTCGCCGAGCTCACCGGCGGCAAGGGCGAGGTCGTCTACGCCAACGCCAAGCAGGACGCGACCACGCAGAACTCCCAGGTCGACACGATGATCACC
Source organism: Streptomyces sp. NPDC054932 (assembly GCF_053610205.1). NCBI lineage: Bacteria > Bacillati > Actinomycetota > Actinomycetes > Kitasatosporales > Streptomycetaceae > Streptomyces > Streptomyces sp. NPDC054932. The sequence continues at coordinate 74,889 of NZ_JBSGXU010000003.1, forward strand.
AACAAGGTGGACGTCCTGATCATCGACGCGGTGGACTCCAAGGCCATCGCCGGCTCGGTCAAGAAGGCGAAGGACGCCGGCATCCCGGTCGTCTCCTACGACCGCCTGGCCGAGGGCCCGATCGACGCCTACACCTCCTTCGACAACGAAGAGGTCGGCAAGGTCCAGGGCAAGGCGCTGCTGGAGGCGCTGGGCGACAAGGCCAAGGACGGCCAGATCGTCATGATGAACGGTTCGGTCACCGACCCGAACGCCAAGCTCTTCAAGGCCGGCGCGCACTCCGAGCTCGACGGCAAGGTGAACGTCGGCAAGGAGTACGACACCGTCGAGTGGAAGCCGGAGAACGCCAACACCAACATGGCGGCCGCGCTCTCCGCGCTCGGCAAGGACAAGGTCATCGGCGTCTACTCCGCCAATGACGGCATGGCCGGCGGCATCATCACCGCCCTCAAGGCCGCCGGCGTCTCCCCGCTGCCCCCGGTCACCGGCCAGGACGCCGAAATCGCCGGCGTGCAGCGCATCGTCGCGGGCGAGCAGTTCATGAGCGTCTACAAGCCGTACGCCCCCGAGGCCGAGGCCGCCGCGAAGATGGCCGTCGCCCTCGCCAAGGGCGGCAAGCCCGAAGGCACCACCTCCACGGTCGACAGCCCCACCACCAAGGGCGTGCCCTCCGTGCTGATCCCGGTCGTCTCGCTGACCAAGGGCAACATCAAGGACACCGTCGTCAAGGACGGCGTCTACACGGTCGAAGAGATCTGCACCGACAAGTACGCGGCCGCCTGCGCCGCCCTCGGCCTGAAGTAGCGGCCCCCGTCGCCTCCTCGCGAGGCGGCCCCCACGCCTGACCGGCGTCCCGCCCCCTCATCCCCGCCACCCGGGCGGGGCGCCGGGCAGAAACGTTCCTCCCCCCCATTCGCCCCGCTCCTGCTCTTTTGCACGACATCCCCGCCGGTCAGGCGGCGAAGGAGATGGTTCATGTGTCCGCTGCGCCCGTGCTGGCGTTGCGAGGGGTCTCGAAGCGGTTCGGCGCCGTTCAGGCCCTGACCGACGTAGAACTCGAGATCCACTCCGGTGAAGTGGTCGCCCTGGTCGGCGACAACGGTGCCGGAAAGTCCACGCTGGTCAAGACGATTGCCGGCGTGCACCCCATCGATGAAGGCGTCATCGAGTGGGAGGGCCGTCCGGTCTCCATCGGAAAGCCCCACGACGCCCAGAACCTGGGCATCGCGACGGTCTACCAGGACCTGGCGCTGTGCGACAACATCGATGTCGTCGGCAACCTCTTCCTCGGCCGCGAGCTCAAGCGCCGCGGTGTCCTCGACGAGGTGGAGATGGAGCGGCGCGCCCGCGAGCTCCTGACCACCCTGTCCATCCGGATCCCCAGTGTCCGTATCCCCATCGCCTCGCTCTCCGGCGGTCAGCGCCAGACCGTGGCGATCGCCCGCTCCATGCTGGGCGAGCCCCAGCTCGTCATCCTCGACGAGCCCACCGCCGCCCTCGGCGTCGAGCAGACCGCACAGGTGCTCGACCTGGTGGAGCGGCTGCGCGAGCGCGGCCACGCCGTCATCCTCATCAGCCACAACATGGCCGATGTGAAGGCCGTCGCCGACAAGGTGGCGGTCCTGCGGCTCGGCCGCAACAACGGTGTCTTCAACGTCGCCGACACCTCGCAGGAAGAGATCATCTCCGCCATCACCGGTGCCACGGACAACGCCGTGACCCGCCGGGCGGCCCGCACCTCGGAGGCCGGCAAGTGAGCACCCAGAACCCTGCCACCGGTCCACTGGACAAGGGCCCCGTCGCGCAGGAGCACGTCGACCCGGTCAACCCGGCGGCCGCGCACGACGCGATCCCGGCCGTGGACCCCCGCCTGCTCGTCCGGGAGGAGGGCCTCGCCGGATACGTGGGCGAGTTCAAGCGCAAGATGAAGGCGGGCGACCTGGGTTCCCTCCCGGTCGTCATCGGCCTGATCGTCATCTGGTCGATCTTCCAGGGGCTGAACTCGAACTTCCTCTCCCCGGAGAACCTCACCAACATCGCGATCACGATGACCGGTACGGGCATGATCGCCATCGGCATCATCTTCGTGCTGCTGCTCGGTGAGATCGACCTCTCGGTCGGCTCGGTCAGCGGTGTCTCGGGTGCGATCGTCGCCGTCCTCGCCGTCACCCACGGCGTGAACGAATGGCTGGCCATCCTGGCGGCCATCGTCGGAGGCGCCCTGATCGGCTCCATCCACGGCTTCTTCTTCGCCAAGGTCGGCGCGCCGGCCTTCGCCGTCACCCTGTCGGGCCTGCTCTTCTGGCTGGGCGCGATGCTGCAGATCCTCGGCAGCAACGGCACGATCAACATCGACTCCGACGGCGTGGTCGGCCAGCTGACCACGTACTTCTTCTCGGACGTGGCCGTCGCCTACGGGCTGGCCGCGCTCGCGGTGGCCGGCTACTTCCTCGCGGCCTTCCGTGACGCGAAGCGCCGCGAGGCGGCCGGGATGCCCTCCCGGCCGCTCGCCGAGATCCTGCTGCGCACCGGTCTGCTCGCGCTGTGCACCTTCGGCCCCGCCGTGCTGTTCAACCAGTACAAGGGTCTGCCGCTCGCGGTGGTGCTCTTCCTGCTGGCCCTGGTCGTCACGGACTTCCTGCTGCGCCGCACGACCTTCGGGCGAAACGTTTTCGCACTGGGCGGCAGCGTCGAGGCATCCCGCCGCGCGGGCATCAACGTCACCCGGATCCGCATCACGGTCTTCGCGATCTCCAGCACCTTCGCCGCCATCGGCGGTCTGTTCTGGGCCTCGAAGATCGCGGCCGCGAACCAGAGCGCCGGCGCCGGCGACCTGCTGATGAACGTGATCGCCGCGGCCGTCATCGGCGGCACCAGCCTCTTCGGTGGCCGGGGCCGGACCTGGAACGCCCTCCTCGGCGTCATGGTCATCGTCTCGATCCAGTACGGTCTGGCCCTGGAGGGCATCGCCACGCCGATCCAGTACATGATCACCGGCGCGGTGCTGCTCGCGACCGTGGTGATCGACTCGGTCACGCGCAAGACCCAGAAGACGGCCGGACGCGCCTGATCGGGCGTCCGACTGCCCGCCGGAGCGGCATCCGGCGGTAAGACCGGTCACAGTGCCCGGCGCCACTTCTCGTGGCGCCGGGCATCCGTGCGTGCATGTACGGGGTACTCATGTGCGGGTATACGCCCGTATGTGAGGTGTGACCGCGCAGTCGTGCGTACATGTATGACAAAGGTGTGACTCCCCCGGGACGGCCCGATGACCGCGCCCGGGGACGGAACATTAGACTCGACAGACCAGCAAGCAACTGCAAGGAGGCACGGGTGCTGCTGACCCGCATCAAGGGACCGCGCGATCTGGACCGGCTCAGCCAGGAGGAGCTCGACCAGCTCGCGGCCGAGATCAGGTCCTTCCTCGTCGACGCCGTCTCCAAGACCGGCGGGCACCTCGGCCCCAACCTCGGGGTGGTCGAACTGACGATCGCCCTGCACCGGGTCTTCGACTCGCCCAAGGACAAGGTCCTCTTCGACACCGGCCACCAGGCATACGTTCACAAACTGCTCACGGGCCGCCAGGACTTCGCCGGGCTGCGCACCAAGAACGGCCTGTCCGGCTACCCCTCGCGCGCCGAGTCCGACCACGACGTGATCGAGAACTCGCACGCCTCCACCGTGCTCGGCTGGGCCGACGGCCTGGCCAAGGCCAACGAGGTGCTGGGCCGCGAGGACCACCACGTCGCCGCCGTCATCGGCGACGGCGCGCTGACCGGTGGCATGGCCTGGGAGGCGCTGAACAACATCGCCGCCGCCAAGGACCGCCCGCTGGTCATCGTCGTCAACGACAACGAGCGCTCCTACGGCCCCACCATCGGCGGCCTCGCCAACCACCTGGCCACCCTGCGCACCACGGACGGCTACGAGCGCTTCCTGGCCCGCGGCAAGGAGATCCTGGAGCGCACCCCGGTCGTCGGGAAGCCGCTCTTCGAGACCCTGCACGGCGCCAAGAAGGGCCTCAAGGACTTCATCGCCCCGCAGGGCATGTTCGAGGACCTCGGGCTCAAGTACATCGGGCCCATCGACGGCCACGACATCGAGGCCCTGGAGTCCGCCCTGCAGCGCGCCAAGCGCTTCAGCGGCCCGGTCATCGTGCACTGCCTCACCCAGAAGGGCCGCGGCTACACCCCGGCCCTCGAGCACGAGGCGGACCGCTTCCACGCGGTCGGCGTGATCCACCCCGACACCGGCCTGCCGGTGAAGACCGCCGCCGCCAGCTGGACCTCCGTCTTCGCCGACGAGATGGTCAAGCTCGGCCACGAGCGCGAGGACATCGTCGGCATCACCGCCGCCATGCTCCACCCGGTCGGCCTCAACAAGTTCGCCGAGGCATTCCCGAACCGGATCTACGACGTGGGCATCGCCGAGCAGCACGGCGCCACGTCGGCGGCGGGCCTGGCCACCGGCGGGGTCCACCCGGTCTTCGCGGTGTACGCGACCTTCCTCAACCGCGCCTTCGACCAGGTCCTGATGGACGTGGCCCTGCACAAGTGCGGGGTCACCTTCGTCCTGGACCGCGCCGGTGTCACCGGCGACGACGGCGCCTCCCACAACGGCATGTGGGACATGTCCATCCTCCAGGTCGTGCCCGGCCTGCGGCTCGCCGCCCCGCGCGACGCCGAGCAGCTGCGCGCGCAGCTGCGCGAGGCCGTCGAGGTCAAGGACGCCCCGACCGTCGTGCGCTACTCCAAGGGCGTCGTCGGCCCGGCCGTCCCGGCCGTCGGCCGGATCGGCGGCATGGACGTCCTGCGTGCCCCGGGCGCCGAGGTCACCCGTCCGGACGTACTGCTCGTCTCGGTCGGCGCACTCGCCCCGATGTGCCTGGAGATCGCCGACCTGCTGGACAAGCAGGGCATCTCCACGACCGTGGTCGACCCCCGCTGGGTCAAGCCCGTGGACGAGGCCCTGGCCCCGCTCGCGGACCGGCACCGCGTGGTCGTCACCGTCGAGGACAACGGCCGTACCGGTGGTGTGGGCGCCGCCGTCTCGCAGGCCCTGCGCGACGCGGGCGTCGACGTACCGCTGCGCGACTTCGGCATTCCGCAGCGCTTCCTCGACCACGCCCTCCGCAAGGAGATCATGGCCGAGATCGGCCTGACCGCACCGGACATCGCCCGGCAGGTCACCGGGCTGGTCGCCAAGCTGGACGGCCGCTACGACAGCGAGCCGGCCGCCGCGGTGGACTAGTCCGGAACCCGCCGCTCGTAGATCGAGGCGGGGTTGCACGTCACGGGCCGGGAGATCACTCTTGAAGGGTGGGCCTCCCGGCCCGTTCGTGCGTCGTCACCTCTCGGAGGCGTCGGTGAGCAAGGATCTGAACAGCCCATTCCGCACCAAGACGGTGGAGCAGTCCATCCGCGACACGGAGGAGCCGGAACACGCGCTCCGAAAGTCGCTCTCCGCCTGGGACCTCACGGTCTTCGGTGTGGGCGTCATCATCGGCACCGGCATCTTCGTCCTCACGGGCATCGCCGCCCGGAACAACGCCGGTCCCGCCACCGCCCTCGCCTTCGTGGCAGCGGGCATCGTCTGCGCCCTCGCAGCGCTCTGCTACGCCGAGTTCGCGTCCACCGTCCCGGTGGCCGGGTCGGCGTACACGTTCTCGTACGCCTCGATCGGTGAGCTGCCCGCCTGGATCATCGGCTGGGACCTGGTGCTGGAGTTCGCACTGGGCACGGCCGTCGTCGCGGTCGGCTGGTCCGGGTACGTACGCCACCTCATGGACACCAACCTCGGCTGGACCCTGCCCGAGGCGCTGTCCGGCCCCGATGCCGGCGGGCACTTCGACCTGCTGGCGTTCCTGCTGGTCCTGGTACTGACGTGGATCCTGGTCGTCGGGACGAAGCTGTCGGCCCGCATCACCGCGGTCGTCGTCGCCATCAAGGTCACGGTCGTGCTGCTGGTCATCGTCGCGGGCCTGTTCTTCATCAAGGCCGACAACTACTCGCCGTTCATCCCGCCGGCCAAGCCACAGGCCGAGGGCGAGGGCGGCTGGCACGCACCACTGGTCCAGTTGCTCTTCGGCTATGAACCCACGAACTTCGGCGTCATGGGCATCTTCACGGCGGCCTCGCTCATCTTCTTCGCCTTCATCGGCTTCGACGTGGTGGCGACGGCGGCCGAGGAGACCAAGAACCCCCAGCGGGACATGCCGCGCGGCATCCTCGGCTCGCTCCTCATCTGCACCGTGCTCTACGTGGCCGTGACCCTGGTGGTCACGGGCATGCAGAAGTACTCGGAGATGTCCCCGACCGCGCCGCTCGCCGAAGCCTTCAAATCGGTGAACCAGCCATTCTTCTCGGGCGCCATCAGCCTCGGTGCGTCCGTCGGTCTGATCACCGTGTGCATGATCCTGCTGCTCGGCCAGACCCGAGTGTTCTTCGCGATGAGCCGCGACGGACTGCTGCCGCGCGTCTTCTCCGTGACGCACCCGAAGTACCGCACCCCCTACCGGGCGACCATGCTGCTCGGCGGGATCATCGCGGTCGTCGCGGGCTTCACCAGCCTGGAGAGCCTCGCCGAACTGGTGAACATCGGCACCCTGTTCGCCTTCGTGGTGGTCGCCCTGGGCGTGATCATCCTCCGCAAGACCCGCCCCGACCTGCACCGGTCCTTCCGCACCCCGTGGGTGCCGTTCGTCCCGATCCTGTCGATCGCGGCCTCGTTCTGGCTGATGCTCAACCTGCCGGCCGAGACCTGGCTGCGCTTCGGCATCTGGATGGCCATCGGCATCGTCGTCTACTTCGCCTACGGCTACCGCAACAGCCGCCTGCACAAGCTCGGCCAGGACGCGAAGTTCTGACGTCCGGGAGCCGGCCGCGGACCGCGCACGACGCAGCGGGCCCGTACGGAGGAACCTCCCGTACGGGCCCGCTGCGTCAAGCCGTCCGGGCGGGCCTCAGCCCTTGGCGGGGGAGTTCTTCGCCGAGGCCGGGACCTTCTGGTCGTTGCGCAGGGCCTCCCACAGCTGGGTCGCCTGCGGCTCGGCCACGATCACGCGGTTCGGGTCGACCTTGTCGTAGGCGACCGGGAGCATGATCGTCTCCATCGTGTCCGGGTCGACGCCCTTCATGCTCTGCGCGAAGTCGGACAGCGCGGTGAGCGAGGCGAGGTCGGAGTCGGTGGTCAGCGACCTGGTGCCGGCGTCCGCGAGTTTGTACAGCCGCGCCGGGTTGCCGAGGGCGTCCTGCTTCTTGATCTCGGACAGCATCGCCATCATGAACTGCTGCTGCAGGCCGATGCGCCCGAGGTCGCTGCCGTCCCCGTAGCCGTAGCGGGTCCGGACGAACTTCAGCGAGTCGGTGCCGTTCAGCCGGTGCGTGCCGGCGTCCAGCTTCAGGCCGCCCTTGGCGCCGCTCATCGGCTTGTCCAGGGTGACGGTGACCCCGCCGAGCGCGTCCACCAGGCCCTTGAAGCCGGCGAAGTCGACCTCGACGAAGTGGTCCACGCGGACGCCGGACAGCTGCTCCACCGTGTTGACCACGCAGGCCGGACCGGCCAGCGAGTAGACGGAGTTGAACATGACCCGCTTGGCGGACGGCAGGGTCTTGCCGTTCCTGTCCTTGCACTCGGGCCGGGTGATCAGGGTGTCGCGGGGGATGCTCACCGCGGTCGCCTTGGACCGGCCCTCGGGTATGTGCACCAGCATCGCGGTGTCCGAGCGGGCGCCGCTGACATCGCCGTGGTCGAGATCGGCATTGGCCCCGGCACGCGAGTCGGAGCCGAGGACCAGGATGTTCTGCGCGTTCGCGACGACCTTCGCGGGCCGGTTGTCGCCGATCGCCCGGTCCAGGTCCACGCTGTCGATGTTCGAGTTGAGGTGACTGTACGTCCACCAGCCGGCCCCGGCCGTGCCCAGGATCAGCACGGCGACCAGCAGCAGGGTGATCCGCAGAATGCGGCGGCGGCGCCCGGGCCGCGCGTGCTTGTCCGTCATGGGGGTGAATCTTAGACAGGTATTCGAACGGCCGAAGCCCGCCCCCCGGAGGGGGCGGGCCGGGCCGTCGTACGGCCGTCAGCGACCCGGACTAGGCCGGGACGCTCGCCACGCCGGGGGCGAGGAACTTCTTGCCGTTCACGCGCTCCGAGACGCCTTCACGGTCCAGGTACGGCGTCACGCCACCCAGGTGGAAGGGCCAGCCGGCACCGGTGATGAGGCAGAGGTCGATGTCCTGGGCCTCGGCCACGACACCCTCCTCCAGCATCAGGCCGATCTCCTGCGCCACCGCGTCCAGGACGCGGTCGCGGACCTGCTCCTCGGTCAGGACGACGTCGCCCTGCACCAGGAGGGCGGCGACCTCGGGGTCCAGCTCCGGCTTGCCGGAGTCGTAGACGTAGAAGCCGCGCTTGCCGGCCTTGACCACGGCCGCCAGGTTCGGGGAGACGGTGAAGCGCTCCGGGAAGGCGCGGTTCAGGGTCTCGGAGACGTGCAGACCGATCGCCGGGCCCACGAGCTCCAGCAGCACCAGCGGGGACATCGGCAGGCCGAGCGGCTCGATGGCCTTCTCCGCCGTGACGACCGGGGTGCCCTCGTCGATGACGTTCTGGATCTCGCCCATGAAGCGGGTCAGGATGCGGTTCACGACGAACGCCGGGGCGTCCTTGGTGAGGACCGCGGTCTTCTTCAGCTTCTTGGCGACACCGAAGGCCGTGGCCAGCGAGGCGTCGTCGGTCTGCTCACCGCGGACGATCTCCAGCAGCGGGAGGATCGCGACCGGGTTGAAGAAGTGGAAGCCGACCACGCGCTCCGGGTGCTGGAGCTTCGAGGCCATCTCCGACACCGACAGCGAGGAGGTGTTGGTGGCGAGGATCGCGTGCGCCGGGGCGACCGCCTCGACCTCCGCGAACACCTTCTGCTTGACGGACATCTCCTCGAACACGGCCTCGATGATGAAGTCCGCGTCCGCGAAGCCCTCGGCCTTGTCCAGGACGCCGGTCACCAGGGCGGTCAGGCGGTTGGCCTTGTCCTGGTTGATGCGGCCCTTGCCGAGCAGCTTCTGGATCTCGGCGTGGACGTAGCCCACACCCTTGTCCACGCGCTCCTGGTCGATGTCGGTGAGGACCACCGGCACCTCCAGGCGGCGCAGGAAGAGCAGCGCCAGCTGCGAGGCCATCAGGCCCGCGCCGACGACGCCGACCTTGCTGACCGGACGGGCCAGGGACTTGTCCGGGGCACCGGCCGGGCGCTTGGCGCGCTTCTGGACCAGGTTGAAGGCGTAGATGCCCGAGCGCAGCTCGCCGCCCATGATGAGGTCGGCCAGGGCCGTGTCCTCGGCGTCGAAGCCGGCCTGGAGGTCGCCGTTCTTGGCCGCGGCGATGATGTCCAGCGCGCGGTAGGCGGCCGGAGCGGCGCCGTGCACCTTGGAGTCCGCGATGAGGCGGCCCTTGGCCACGGCCGCGTCCCAGGCCTCGCCGCGGTCGATCTCGGCGCGGACGACCTCGGTGGTGCCGTTGAGGACGTTCGCGGTCCACAGGAGCGACTGCTCCAGGAAGTCCGCGCCCTCGAACAGGGCGTCCGCGATGCCGAGGTCGAGGACCTGCTTGCCGCGCAGCTGCTTGTTCTGGTTGAGCGAGTTCTCGATGATGACCGAGACCGCGCGCTCGGCGCCGATCAGGTTCGGCAGGATGGCGCAGCCGCCCCAGCCGGGAACCAGGCCGAGGAAGACCTCGGGCAGCGAGAAGGCCGGGATGGCCTTCGAGACGGTGCGGTAGGAGCAGTGCAGACCGACCTCGACGCCGCCGCCCATGGCCGCGCCGTTGTAGTACGCGAAGGTCGGGACCGCCAGCGCCGAGAGGCGCTTGAAGACGTCGTGGCCGCCCTTGCCGATGGCGAGCGCCTCGTCGTGCTTCTTCAGCAGCTCGACACCCTTGAGGTCGGCGCCGACCGCGAAGATGAACGGCTTGCCGGTGATGCCCGCGCCGACGATGGTGCCGGCGGTGGCCTCCTGCTCGACCTGGTCGATCGCCGCGTTCAGGTTGGCGAGGGACTGCGGGCCGAAGGTGGTCGGCTTGGTGTGGTCGAAGCCGTTGTCCAGCGTGATGAGCGCGAAGCGCCCGGCGCCGAACGGCAGGTCCAGGTGGCGGACGTGCGCGGACGTGACGACCTCGTCCGGGAACAGCTCGGCCGCGCCCTTCAGGAGCTCAGCGGTGGTGCTCACTTGGAGTCTCCCTCGGCGTTGAAGTTCGGGTTCTCCCAGATGACCGTGGCGCCCATGCCGAAGCCGACGCACATGGTGGTCAGGCCGTAGCGGACGTGCGGCTGCTCCTCGAACTGACGGGCCAGCTGCGTCATCAGGCGCACGCCCGAGGAGGCGAGCGGGTGACCGAAGGCGATGGCGCCGCCGTACTGGTTCACACGGGCGTCGTCGTCGGCGATGCCGTAGTGCTCCAGGAACGCGAGGACCTGGACCGCGAAGGCCTCGTTGACCTCGAAGAGGCCGATGTCCTCGATGGTCAGGCCGGCCTGGGCCAGGGCCTTCTCGGTGGCCGGGATCGGGCCGTAGCCCATGACCTCGGGCTCGACACCCGCGAAGGAGTACGAGACCAGGCGCATCTTGACCGGGAGGTTGTTCTCCCGGGCGAAGTCCTCGGACGCGATGATCGCGGCGGTGGCACCGTCGTTGAGACCGGCGGCGTTGCCCGCGGTGACCCGGCCGTGCGTACGGAACGGGGTCTTCAGGCCGGCCAGGTTCTCCAGCGTGGTGCCCGGGCGCATCGGCTCGTCGGTGGTGACCAGGCCCCAGCCCGTCTCACCGGCCGCCTCGTTGGTGTTGCGCACCGAGATCGGGACCAGGTCCTGCTGGATCTTGCCGTCGGCGTACGCCTTGGCGGCCTTCTCCTGCGAGCGCACGGCGTACTCGTCGGCGCGGAGCTTGGTGATCGTCGGGTACCGGTCGTGCAGGTTCTCGGCGGTCATGCCCATGAACAGGGCGGACTCGTCGACCAGCTTCTCGGATACGAAGCGCGGGTTCGGGTCCACGCCCTCGCCCATGGGGTGACGGCCCATGTGCTCGACACCGCCGGCGAGGGCGACGTCGTAGGCACCGAAGGCCACACCGCCCGCGACGGCGGTCACGGCGGTCAGCGCGCCGGCGCACATGCGGTCGATGGAGTAGCCCGGGACGGACTGCGGGAGGCCCGCGAGAATGCCGGCCGTGCGGCCCAGCGTGAGGCCCTGGTCACCGATCTGCGTGGTCGCGGCGATGGCGACCTCGTCGATCTTCTTGGGGTCCAGGTCCGGGTTGCGGCGCAGCAGCTCCCGGATCGCCTTCACGACGAGGTCGTCGGCGCGGGTCTCGTGGTAGATGCCCTTCGGGCCCGCCTTGCCGAACGGGGTGCGGACGCCGTCGACGAAGACGACGTCCCTGACGGTACGAGGCACGTTGGCTCTCCTCCAGGTGCGGGGTGGCACTGCTGCGCGGGGGCGCGTTCGGCATACGTTGCTGAGCGCCCGCTCACCCGACCATGCTACTTGCGGGTAACCAATGTGCACACCCCCTCCCGGAGGAGCGGCGAAGGTCACACTCGGCCCGCGCCGCCGCACCCCCGCGCCCCGACCGATCGGACCCCTCCGGCCAACCCGTTCAGGTCACGTGCGCCCGGCCCCCGGCCGTGATGGTGGCGCCGCCCCCGGGCAGTCCCGATCCTGACCGGGCCGGAGCGTCCCCCTCCGGTCGAGCCGACGGAGGATGCGAGTCATGGCCCCCACCACGCCCACGGACCACAAGGTCCCGCACATCTCGACGGTCCCCGCCAACGCGGGACAGAACGTCAAGCTGCACGTCCGGGAGTACGACGGGACCCCGTCCGGCCCCAATGCGCAGCGCAAGGCCGTCCTGATGCTGCACGGCCGGAGCGTTCCGTCCGCCGTCGCCTTCGACCTCCAGCACGACGGCGGCAGGTACAGCTGGGCGCAGCACCTGGCCAAGGCCGGATTCGACGTGTTCCTCATGGAACTCACGGGCTCCGGCCTCTCGCCGCGTCCGGAGATGGACAAGCCCTGCAACGCCAACCCGCAGCACCAGGAGATCCTCGACCCGAACCCCCTCTCCTACACCTGCACCCCGCCCTACCCGCACGAGCTCGGCAACTCGGAGAGCGAGTGGGGCGAGGTCGACGCGGTCGTCGAGTACATCAAGGCCGAGAAGGGCGTCGCCAAGGTGGCCCTCGTCGGCCAGTCCGCCGCCGCCTTCGTCTTCGGGCCGTACGCGATCCAGCACCCGGCGAAGGTCGAGAGCCTGCTCCTCCTCGCGCCGATCTATCCGCCCGCGGGGCGGGCCAGCGCACCGCCCAAGAGCTTCGGCGCGCCGGTCCCGTCGTTCCCCGTGTCCACCCCCGCCTCCCTGTTCGGCTTCCCGATGAACCTCTCCAGCCGGACCGGCCTCGAGAGCGCCTGGGACAAGGAGGTGAGGTCCCCGAAGCAACGCGCGGCCGGCATGGTCGACGCGGTGTGGAAGGAGCTCATGGCCGTCGACCCCGTCGGGCGGACCTGGGGCGGCCCGACGGCCGGAGCGCCCGAGGGCGTCCTGCGGTTCCGCAACTCCTACTGGTGGGGCTGGAACCAGGACACGGTCCCGATCGGCGGTGTGCTCGGTGACGAGGTTCCGGTGATGATCGTCTACGGCGAGCACGACGCGACGGCGAACTCGCCCACCTTCTCGGTCCCCGCCTTCTACGACGCGATCCCCGGCGTCCGCAAGCTGATGTTCCGGGTGTCCTGCGCCGGTCACTCCATGGTCTGGGAGCGCCAGGCCAAGGTCCTGCACCGCCTGTCCAAGCAGTGGCTGAAGCACGGCAAGGTCGACGACCTGGAGAAGGGCAGCTTCTACGTGGACGAGGACGGCGCCTACGCCGACACCCTTTAGGGAGTGTCCGGTGACGCCGGGAGCCCCCGGCATCGGCCGGGGGCTCCCGCATGCGGACGGATCGGGTCCGCCGGGTCAGGCGGTGGCGGCCAGCGCCGTGACCAGGGCCGGGGTGACCAGTTCGATCTGCCAGGGGCGGGCGCCGTAGCCCGCCAGGGCCTGCGCCACCGCGTCCGCGGTCAGCCGCAGCGGCGGCTCCCAGCACAGCCGGCGGACCGTGTCGGGGGTGATCAGGTTCTCCTGCGGCAGGTTCAGCTCCTCCGCCAGCGCCGAGACGGAGGTGCGGGCCGCCGAGAGCCGGGCCGCGGCCGCCGGGTCCTTGTCCACCCAGGAGCGCGGCGGCGGCGGACCGGCCGGGGTCGCCCCGGGCTGCGGCAGCTCGCTCTCGGGCAGGGCCTTCGCCCGGTCCACGGCGGCCATCCACTGCTCCAGCTGGCGCCGGCCCATCCGCTGGCCGTAGCCGGGCAGGGCGGACAGGGTGTGCACGTTCGCGGGCAGGGCGAGAGCGGCCTCGACGATCGCGGCGTCGCCCAGCACCTTGCCCGGCGACACGTCACGCCGCTGCGCGATCCGGTCCCGGGACTCCCACAGCTCCCGTACGACCGCCATCTGCCGGCGCCGGCGCACCTTGTGCATGCCGGACGTACGGCGCCACGGGTCCTTGCGCGGCGGGGCGGGCGGAGCGGAGGCGATGGCGTCGAATTCCTGGTGGGCCCATTCGAGCTTGCCCTGCCGGTCCAGTTCCTTCTCCAGCGCGTCCCGCAGGTCCACCAGCAGCTCCACGTCCAGGGCGGCGTAGCGCAGCCACGGCTCGGGAAGCGGGCGGGTGGACCAGTCGACGGCGGAGTGGCCCTTCTCCAGCGCGAAGCCGAGCACGCTCTCGACCATCGCGCCGAGTCCGACCCGCGGGAAGCCGGCGAGGCGGCCGGCCAGCTCGGTGTCGAACAGGGAGGTGGGCACCATGCCTATTTCGCGCAGGCAGGGCAGGTCCTGGGTGGCGGCGTGCAGGATCCATTCGGTGCCGGACAGGGCCTCGCCCAGTGCGGAGAGGTCGGGGCAGCCCACCGGGTCGATCAGGGCGGACCCCGCACCCTCGCGGCGCAGCTGCACCAGGTAGGCGCGCTGGCCGTAGCGGTATCCGGAGGCCCGTTCGGCGTCGACGGCGACGGGGCCGGTGCCCGCGGCGAAGGCCGCGATCACTTCGGCGAGGGCGTCCGCGTCGGCGACCACCGGAGGAATCCCCTCACGGGGTTCCAGCAAGGGAGTCGGCAGCCCACCGGGCGGAACAACGACGTCGTCCGGGGGGCCGCCCCCGGTGGTGGTGCGCAGGTCTGCTGCGGGATCTTGGGCGTCGGTCACCGGTCAAGGGTATCCGTGTATACGACGCGCCCGTCGCCGGAACGTTCCGTCGACGGGCGCGAGCGGTATGCGGGGAGTTCTCCCGGGGTGTTGCGGGGGTCTCCCGGAGGGTTCCCCGGGACCGGTTCCGGACGGGGATATCCGGGGACTGCGGCCCGCGGTCAGTGGATGATCCCGGTACGCAGCGCCACGGCGACCATTCCGGCGCGGTCACCGGTGCCCAGCTTGCGGGCGATCCGGGCGAGGTGGGACTTGACGGTCAGGGCGGACAGGCCCATCGAGACGCCGATGGCCTTGTTGGACTGGCCCTCCGCGACGAGGCGCAGGACCTCGACCTCGCGGCCGGAGAGCTCTCGGTAGCCGCCCGGGTGGCTCGGGGCACCCGGGGGGCGGCGGTGCATGCGGGCGGCGGCAGCGCCGATGGGGGCGGCGCCGGGCCGGGTGGGGAGCCCGATGTTGGTCCGCGTACCGGTGACGACGTAGCCCTTCACGCCGCCCGCGAGGGCGTTGCGCACGGCGCCGATGTCGTCGGCGGCGGACAGGGCCAGGCCGTTGGGCCAGCCGGCGGCGCGGGTCTCGGAGAGCAGGGTGAGACCGGAACCGTCGGGCAGGTGTACGTCGGCCACGCAGATGTCGCGCGGGCTGCCGACGCGGGGGCGGGCCTCCGCGATGGACGACGCCTCGATCACGTCACGTACTCCGAGGGCCCACAGATGGCGGGTCACGGTGGAGCGGACGCGCGGGTCGGCCACGACGACCATGGCCGTCGGCTTGTTCGGGCGGTAGGCGACCAGGCTTGCGGGCTGCTCGAGAAGAACGGACACCTAGGCCTCCTGGGGGAGTGGCGGGACGTCCGGCTCGGGGAAGGAAGCCGGTGCGAACCGTGCGGATGGTCACCCACTCCTTCGGCACGTCACCCGCCCGGCTTTAGGGAATGATCACGATTTGGTGAGTAACAATTCGGGCAATTCGGACGCACGATCGATCATCGGTTGATCAGAAGCCCGCAAGGGACGCCGTCTTTCGACAATCCGCCCAGGGCTTCGATCAGTCGTTCTGTGTCCCGCGCCGTTTCCGGCGGCCGTACGGCCCTGTGGCTACGGGTGGTGCGGACCGCGACGCTGTGGCAGGGAGACCACACCCGTCGCCGAGTCCGTCGGACCCACCGGCGGCAGCCCGGCGATCTGGCACAGCAGTTCGCACCACGCCGACAGGTGCGCCGAGGTGTCCGGCACCCCGCCCACGCCCTCGCGGGGCGTCCAGGAGGCCCTGATCTCGATCTGGGTGGCGGGCCGCCGCTCCGCGAGGCCGCCGAAGTAGTGCGAGCCCGCCATGGTCACCGTGCCGCTCGCCTCCCCGTACGCCAGCCCGCGCGCCTCCAGCGCCCCGGTCAGCCAGGACCAGCACACCTCGGGCAGCAGCGGGTCCGCGGCCATCTCCGGCTCCAGCTCCGCCCGCACGAGCGTCACCAGCCGGAAGGTGCCCTGCCAGGCGTCGTGCCCGGCCGGATCGTGGAGCAGGATGAGCCGGCCGTCCGCCAGATCGTCCTCGCCGTCCACCACCGCGGCCTCCAGCGCGTAGGCGTGCGGCGCCAGTCTCTGGGGTGGTTTCGTGGGGTCGATCTCGATGCCCGGACGCAGCCTGGCCTTCTTCAAGCCGTCGACCGCCCGCCGGAACGGGAGCGGGACGGAGCTCTCCTTCGCGCTGTCCGTACCCTCGGCGCCATCTGAAAATCGTCCCTGAGCCGCAGCCATGCGGGGAAGACTAGGCGGAACGAGCGCCCCCGCGCCGCAGGGACACCCTCGCCGGGGCGGACACTTCTTCATACGTGCGAAGATTTGGGTCGTGAGCGCCAACACCCGCCCCACGGGCCAGCCGAGTCAGACGTACGATTCCGCCTTCCTGAAGGCGTGCCGGCGGGAGCCGGTGCCGCACACCCCGGTGTGGTTCATGCGGCAGGCGGGGCGCTCACTCCCGGAGTACCGCAAGCTGCGCGAGGGCACGCAGATGCTCGAGTCCTGCATGCGCCCCGACCTGGTCACCGAGATCACGCTGCAGCCGGTGCGGCGCCACAAGGTGGACGCGGCGATCTTCTTCTCGGACATCGTGGTCCCGCTGAAGGCCATCGGCGTCGACCTGGACATCAAGCCGGGCATCGGTCCGGTCGTCGCCCAGCCGATCCGCCGCCGCGAGGACCTCGCACAGCTGCGCGACCTCACCCCCGAGGACGTCTCGTACGTCACCGAGGCGATCGGCATGCTCACGGGTGAACTGGGCTCCACGCCGTTGATCGGATTCGCGGGCGCGCCTTTCACCCTCGCGAGCTACCTCGTCGAGGGCGGACCCTCCAAGAACCACGAGCACACCAAGGCCCTCATGTACGGGGACCCGGAGCTGTGGGCCGACCTCCTGGACCGCCTCGCGGAGATCACCTCCGCCTTCCTGAAGGTCCAGATCGAGGCCGGCGCCTCCGCCGTCCAGCTCTTCGACTCCTGGGTCGGCGCGCTCGCCCCGGCGGACTACCGCCGCTCGGTGATGCCGGCGTCGGCGAAGGTCCTGGAGTCCGTCGCCTCGTACGGGGTCCCGCGCATCCACTTCGGCGTGGGCACGGGCGAGCTCCTCGGCCTGATGGGCGAGGCCGGCGCGGACGTCATGGGCGTCGACTACCGGGTCCCGCTGGACGAGGCCGTGCGCCGGGTGGGTCCGGGCAAGGCGCTCCAGGGCAACCTGGACCCGGCCGTGCTCTTCTCCACCCCCGAGGCGGTCGAGGCCAAGACGGACGAGGTCCTCGCGGCCGCCGCCGGCCTGGAGGGACACGTCTTCAACCTGGGCCACGGCGTCCTCCCGACGACCGACCCGGACGCGCTGACCCGCCTGGTGGACTACGTCCACACCCGCACCGCACGCTGAGCCCGCTCCCCGGGAGCACGGCGCCGGGGTAATGACGTGGCGCACGGGTGATCCGGTCGGCAGGGTGTGTGCATGAGCCACGAATCCGACCGGACCACCACGCCCGCCACCGCGCTCGTCACCACGCCCATCACCCCGGACCTCCTGCGCGGCGCCCTGGACCTCGAGCGCACCGAGCACGGGCTGCTGCCGCACCGGCTGCCCGCCCGGGCCCGGGCCCAGTCCGCCGACGGACAGCTGGCCCTGGTCGAGTCCCAGCCGTCGGGCGTGCGGCTGGCGTTCCGCACCCGGGCCACCGTCATCGAACTGGACGCCCTGCGCACGAAGATGGCCTACGACGGCGCTCCGCCCCGCCCCGACGGCCTGTACGACCTGCTGATCGACGGCGCGCCGGCCGGGCAGTGCGGTGTCGGCGGCGGCAACGTCCTCCAGGTGGACATGGCCACCGGCGCCGCGCGGACCCGCCCCGGCCCGCCCGGCACCGTACGCTTCGCCGGCCTTCCGGGTCGCCTCAAGGACGTCGAGGTCTGGCTGCCGCACAACGAGGTCACCCGGCTGGTCGCCCTGCGCACGGACGCCCCCGTCGAGCCGCTGCCGGACACGGGCCGCCGCGGGTGGCTGCACCACGGCAGCTCCATCAGCCACGGCTCCGACGCCGCGAGCCCCAGCACCACCTGGCCCGCGGTGGCCGCCTCGCTCGGTGGCGTGGAGCTGACCAACCTGGGCCTGAGCGGCAACGCACTGCTCGACCCGTTCACCGCCCGCGCCCTGCGCGACACGCCCGCGGACCTGATCAGCGTCAAGATCGGCATCAACCTCGTCAACCACGACCTGATGCGCCTGCGGGCCTTCGGCCCCGCGGTGCACGGCTTCCTCGACACCGTGCGCGAGGGCCACCCCACGACCCCGCTCCTGGTCGTCTCGCCCATCCTGTGCCCCATCCACGAGGACACCCCCGGCCCCAGCACACCGGACTTCGGCGAGCTCGCCGAGGGGCGGCTCCGCTTCCGGGCCGCGGGCGACCCCGCCGAACGCGCCGCCGGGAAGCTGACCCTGGGCGTCATCCGCGGCGAGCTGGCCCGGATCGTGGAGCAGCGGGCGGCCGACGACCCGAACCTGCACCTCCTCGACGGCCGCGCCCTCTACGGCGAGCAGGACAGCGCGGAGCTGCCGCTGCCCGACAACCTCCACCCGGACGCGGCCACGCACCGCCGCATGGGCGAACGCTTCGCCGCCCTCGCCTTCGCCGCCGACGGCCCGTTCGCATGACCCTGAGCCCTCGTCCAGCGGGTGTCGCCCCCTGGCCCCCAGCCCCCTAGACCCCCGCCGACCGGACCGCCGCGACCGCCTTGCGGGCCGCCACCAGGACCGGGTCCCAGACGGGGGAGAACGGCGGGGCGTAGCCCAGGTCCAGGGACACCACCTGTTCCACGGTCATGCCCGCCGTGAGCGCCACCGCCGCGATGTCCACCCGCTTCGCGGCCCCCGCGCCACCGACGATCTGGACCCCGAGGAGGCGGCCCGTACGGCGTTCCGCCAGCATCTTCACCGTCATCTCCGCCGCCCCCGGGTAGTAGCCCGCCGTGTTGGTGGAGGTGATGGTGGCCGTCACGAACCGCAGGCCCGCCTCCAGCGCGTCCCGCTCGCGCAGCCCCGTACGGGCGATCTCCAGGTCGCAGACCTTGCTGACCGCCGTCCCGACCACCCCGGGGAAGGTCGCGTAGCCGCCGCCCACGCCCGAGCCGATGACCTGGCCGTGCTTGTTGGCGTGCGTGCCCAGCGGGATGTGCCGGGTGCGGCCCGCGACCAGGTCCAGGACCTCCACGCAGTCGCCGCCCGACCAGATGTTCTCGTGACCGCGGACCCGCATCGACAGGTCGGTGAGGATGCCGCCCGACGGGCCGAGCGGGAGACCGGCGGCGCGGGCGAGCGCGGTGCGGGGCTCCACGCCGATGCCGAGCACGACCACGTCCGCCCCGTACTCCTCGCCCGTCGCCGTGGCGACCGCACGGGCCCGGCCCTGCTCGTCCGTGAGGATCTTCGTCACTTCGGCGCGGGAGACCGTGCGGATCCCCATGCGGTTCATCGCGCCGTGCACCAGGCCGCCCATGTCCGGGTCCAGCGTGGCCATCGGCTGCTCGCCCCGGTGCAGGACGGTGACCTCGTAGCCCCTCCCCACCAGGGCTTCCGCCATCTCCACACCGATGTAGCCCGCGCCCACCACGACGGCTCGCCGGCCCTCGGTGCGCCGCAGCGTGTCCATCAGGCGCTGGCCGTCGTCCAGGCTCTGGACGCCGTGGACCCCGTGCGCGCCGATGCCGGGGAGCCGGGGGCGGATCGGGCGGGCGCCCGTCGCCAGGACGAGCTTGTCGTACCCCGTCCAGGATTCGGCCCCGGTGTCCAGATCTCGGGCGCGGACCCGGGAACCGGGGAGGTCGAGCTCCACCACCTCCGTGCGCGTGCGCACGTCGATGTCCCGGGCGCGGTGCTCCTCGGGGGTGCGGGCGATCAGCTCGTCGCGCTCGGCGACCTGCCCGCCGACCCAGTACGGGATCCCGCACGCGGAGTAGGAGGTGAAGTGCCCGCGCTCGAAGGCGACGATCTCCAGCTCCTCCGGGCCCCTGAGCCTGCGGGCCTGTGACGCGGCGGACATCCCCGCCGCGTCACCGCCGACCACCACCAGTCTTTCCGTCGCCATCGTCCGTACCGCCCCTTCACCACCGTCGGATGGTGAACACGCTACGGCCGAACGGACGTTCAGTCCTGTACGCCGGCCTCGGTGTCCGGAGCCTTCCGGGCCGCCGGTACCGTCGTCCGCCACGGCGCCGGTGCCGTCTTCGGCGGCGCCGGACGCCACCGCCGGTACAGCCGGAACAGCAGCAGCCCCACCAGGGCCGTCAGCGCGAACGGCAGCACCGCACCCACCGCCACCGTCAGGTAGCGCACGACCCTGGTGAAGACGTCCCAGCCCCCGCCCAGGGCCCCCAGGAAGGTGGGCTCCTTCTTCTCCTTCTTCCCGGCCTCCGGCTTCGCGGCCGGCTCCGAGACCTCCAGCGTGATCGTGCCCAGCGAGGTCTGGTCCTTCAGCGCCGTCTGCTGTGCCAGCAGCGACTCCAGGTCCGACTGGCGGCGCGACAGCTCGCTCTCCAGCATCACCACCTCGCTCAGCGCCGAGGCCTTGCCCATCATCTCCCGCACCCGGGCCACGCTGGCCTGCTGCGAAGCGACCCGGCTGCCGATGTCGGCGACCTTCTCGGTGACGTCCTGGGCGTCGACCTTGCGGTGCAGGAGCTTCCCGCTGCCCTCCATGGCGCCGAGCACGGCGTCGTAGCGCTCGCCCGGCACCCGCAGGGTGACCGTCGAGGTCATCCGGCCGTCCTCGCCGCGCTTGGTGGACTCGTTGCCGACGTAGCCGCCCGCCTCGTCGGCGGCCGTGCGGGCCGCGGCGAGCGTCTTCTGGACGTCCGCCGTCTCGATGCCGAGCGTCGCCGTCCGGATGACGTTCGGGCGGACCACGGCCGGCGGCGCGGCGTTCTTGCTGGCGGCGGAGCCCGCGGCGCCCGCGGACCCGGCCGGCGCCGGGGCCGCCGCGGCGCCCTCCGGGGCCTTGCCGTCTGCGGCGGGCGCCACCGCCGCCTTGTCGTTCGCGGAGCCCTGGCCGCTCGCACCGCAGCCGGTGAGCGCGAGCGCCCCGGCCAGCGCGAGGGCGGCCAGGGCCGCCGCGGAACGGTGTCTGTCGAAACTGCGCATCGCTGCAAACCCCCGAGGATCGGCTGGTGTTGCCGGTTCGACGTCCAGAGTCCCGTCGTGGGTTTCGAATCCACGGTCCCGGGGTGATCCCGATGCGGTCACGGTCCGGCCTCGGAGATCGGTCTGAGACGATGTGTCCATGCACGAAGCGGACATGCGTACGGATCGGCCGGGCGGCTCCCCCCGGTCCGCCGGCTCCCAGGGCCACGCCGTCGTCATCGGCGGCGGTATCGCGGGCCTCGCGGCAGCACACCGGCTGCTCGCCGAAGGCCTCCGCGTCACCCTGCTGGAGGCCGGACCGCGGCTCGGCGGCAAGCTGTACGCCGGCGAGCTCGCCGGGGCCCCCGTCGACCTCGGCGCCGAGTCCATGCTCGCCCGCCGCCCCGAAGCCGTGGCCCTGGCCCGGGCCGTGGGCCTCGGCGAGGCCGTGCAGGCGCCCGCCACCGCCACCGCCCACCTGTGGACCCGCGGCGCGCTGCGGCCGATGCCGCGCGGCCACGTCATGGGCGTCCCCGGCGACCTGGGACCGCTCGCCGCCTCCGGGGTGCTCTCCGCCGAGGGACTGGCCCGCATCGAGGCCGAACGGACGCTGCCGCCCGCCGAGATCGGCGACGACGTCGCCGTCGGCGAGTACGTCGCGGCCCGCCTCGGCCGCGAGGTCGTCGACCGGCTGGTGGAACCGCTGCTCGGCGGGGTCTATGCGGGCGACGCCTACCGCATCTCCATGCGGGCCGCCGTCCCCCAGCTCTTCGAGGCCGCCCGCACGCACGCCCTGCTGGGCGACGGCGTACGGGAACTGCAGCGCAGGGCCGAGGCGGCGCCCCAGCAGTCCGGCCCGGTCTTCGCCGGCATCGACGGCGGCATCGGGCGGCTCCCGGTCGCCGTGGCCGAGGCCTGCCGCGCGGCCGGGGCGCGCCTGGTCACCGACGCCCCCGTCCGCGAGGTCGTCCGTACGGCCGGGGGCTGGCGGGTGGTGACCGGCGCCGAGGTCATCGAGGCCGACGCCGTGATCCTGGCCACCCCGGCCGGGGCCGCCGCCCGCCTGCTGGACGGGCTCGCGCCCACCGCCGCCGCCGAGCTGCGCGGTGTCGAATACGCCTCGATGGCCCTGATCACGATGGCCTTCCGCCGCTGCGACCTGCCGGCGGCCGTCTCCGGCGGCGGCGCCAGCGGATTCCTCGTACCGCCCGTCGACGGCCGGACCATCAAGGCATCCACCTTCTCCAGCAACAAGTGGGCCTGGGCCGGAGCGGATCCCGACCTCTTCCTGCTGCGCACCTCGGTCGGCCGCTACGCCGACGAGGCGGATCTGCAGCGCGAGGACGGCGAGCTCGTCGAGGTCTCCCTCGCCGATCTCGGCGAGGCCGTGGGCCTGACCGCCCGGCCGGTCGCCTCCACCGTCACCCGCTGGGACGGCGGACTGCCCCAGTACCCGGTCGGTCACCTCGACCGGATCGCCCGGATCCGCGGCGCGGTCGAGGCCCTGCCGGGCCTCGCGGTGTGCGGTGCGGTCTACGACGGGGTGGGCATTCCGGCCTGCATCGCGAGCGCGGGCAGGGCCGCGGACGCGGTGATCGCCGCGCTCGGTGCGCGTACGGCACCCCTGGCACCGACCACTGATCAGCGCACGGGACAATAGGCACATGACTGCACCAGAGAAGATTCCCAACGCGGGGAAGAAGGCGAAGGACCTCAATGAGGTCATCCGCTACACCCTGTGGTCCGTCTTCAAGCTGAAGGACGTTCTTCCCGAGGACCGCACCGGCTACGCCGACGAGGTCCAGGAGCTCTTCGACCAGCTGGGCGCCAAGGACATCACCGTCCGCGGCACCTACGACGTCTCCGGCCTGCGCGCCGACGCCGACGTCATGATCTGGTGGCACGCCGAGACGGCGGACGAGCTGCAGACCGCCTACAACCTGTTCCGCCGCACCAGGCTGGGCCGCGCCCTGGAGCCGGTGTGGTCGAACATGGCCCTGCACCGCCCGGCCGAGTTCAACAAGTCGCACATCCCGGCCTTCCTGGCCGACGAGGTCGCGCGCGAGTACGTCAGCGTGTACCCCTTCGTGCGCAGTTACGACTGGTACCTGCTGCCCGACGAGGACCGCCGCCGCATGCTCGCCGACCACGGCAAGATGGCCCGTGGTTACCCGGACGTGCGCGCCAACACCGTCGCCTCCTTCTCGCTGGGCGACTACGAGTGGCTGCTGGCCTTCGAGGCGGACGAGCTGTACCGCATCGTGGACCTGATGCGTCACCTGCGCGCCTCCGAGGCCCGTATGCACGTCCGTGAAGAGGTGCCCTTCTACACCGGGCGCCGCAAGTCCGTCGCCGATCTGGTGGCCGGGCTCGCCTGAGACCTCCCCTGGGGGGAAGGACCGGAGGACGACCACACCGTCAGGTGAGTTCCTCCGGTGGATCGGGAGGCTGGTCCGGAAGACGGCCCCTGCCCCCGAAACGACGCAGCCGGAGATCCCGCCCGGAAGTTCAGACGACTGGCGGCAGCAGTGCCCTGCGGGCATGTGCTGCCCGGTCGTCCAGCGACACCGGTGCGGGCTCCGGATGCGGCGCACACGTGACACGCCACCCGGGGGTGGCGCCCGTCAGCAGATACCGCTCCACGTGACGGTCCACGCAGTCGTTGCGTCCGCCGACCACTCCGTGCGAGCCGGCCCCCGTCTCCGTCACCAGCGAAGCCCCGGCGCCGAGCCGCCGCTGGAGCTCCAGCGCACCCGGGTACGGGGTCGCCCCGTCCCGCTCCGCCGCGACCACCAGGGTCCGGGGCAGCCGCTCGGGCTGCGCCCCGACCGCCACCGGCCGCTGCCGCTCGCGCACCGGCCAGAAGGCGCACGGCAGGTTCAGGAAGGCGTTGGCCCAGGTCTCGAAGGGGGCCCTGCGGGCCAGCTCGGTGTTGTCGCGGTCCCAGGTCCCCCAGTCCGCGGGCCAGGAGGCGTCGTTGCAGAGCACCGCCGTGTACACCGCCGTCGCGTTCTCCGCCTCGGCCGCCGCCTGCGGGTCCGGGGCGGCCTGGGCGGTCAGCCGCGCCGGATCGCCGCGCAGGAAGGCCGCGAGGGCCGCCGCCCGGTCCGGCCACACGTCGTCGTAGTACGCGGCCTGGAGGTAGGCGGCCCGCAGTTCCCCGGTGCCGACGACCCCGCCCGCGGGCGCACGGGCCACCGCGTCCCGGACGCGCTCGTAGCTCGCCTGCACGGCCGCCGGGGTGGCCCCGAGTCCGTACGTGTCGTGGTGCCGGGCCGCCCAGGCGCGGAAGTCGTACCAGCGGCGCTCGAAGCCGGGTGACTGGTCGAGCTGGTTGCGGTACCAGACGCGGCGCGGGTCGGGATCGACCGCCGAGTCGAGGACCATCCGGCGGACGCGGCCCGGGTACAGGGTGGCGTAGACGGCGCCGAGGTAGGTGCCGTACGAGGCGCCCATGAAGCTCAGCTTCGGCTCGCCGAGCGCGGCCCGCAGGACGTCCAGGTCACGGGCGTTGTTGAGGGTCGTGTAGTGCGGCAGGGCCGCGCCGGCCCGCCGCGCGCAGCCGCCGGCGTAGGCCCGGGCGGCCGCGAGGCGCTGCCTCTTGTACGCGGGGGAGGGGTCGGCCGGGACCTGCGTGGGGCCCCCGGCCCGGGTGGCGGGGTCCTGGCAGAACAGCGGGGCGGAGCGGCCGACACCGCGCGGGGCGTAACCGACGAGGTCGTAGGCGGCGGCGGTCCGCGCCCAGCCGGGGAGGTCCGCCACGAGCGGGAAGTGCATGCCGGAGGCTCCGGGGCCGCCGGGGTTGTGGACCAGCGCGCCCCGGCGGACGGCGCCGCGGGCTCCGGAGGCGGCGACCCGGCTGACGGTGAGCGGGATCTGCGGGCCGTCGGGGCGGGCGTAGTCGAGCGGTACGCGCAGGGTGGCGCACCGGACCGGGGCGGGGAGCTCCTCGGCCTCGGGGCAGGGGCGGAAGTCGAGGCCGCCGCTGCCCCCGGCCGCGGTCGGGGCCGCCCGGCGGGCGGCGAGGGCGGCGCCGGCGGCCTCGGCCGCCGTCCCGCCGAGGGGGGCCGGCCGGGCGGCCCGTGCGGCGTGGGCCGGGAGGTGGGCCGCGGCGCAGAGGGTGAGGGAGAGGGCCGCCACGGCGGCTCCGTGGCGAGCGAGTTCCGTCCGCATGGCGACCCCTGCCTCTCATCCGATGAACCGATGAGAGGCCCGCGCCGCGCGCTTGTAAAGGATCACCGACGGGTGTCGGTGCCGATGGCCCCGTTGCCGCGGATTCCGCCCCCGGTTGCCGTATCCCCGGTGGTCAGGAGCTGCTGCTGCCGCAGCTGGAGCCGGACGAACTGCTGCAGCTCGACGAACTGCCACAGCTGGAACTGCTGCTCCCACAACTGGAACTGCTGCCGCCGCAGCTGGATCCGCCGCCGGAGGAACCGCAGCCGGACCCGCCGCCACAGCCGGACCCGCCGCCGCTGCCGCCGTCGCTCGCGGCGCACCAGACGATCGGCAGCACCTCCGCCGAGGACCACTGCGAGGAGCTGCCGCCCGTGCCGTGGGTGCGCGTGTGCGACTGGGCCGCGGCCAGCCGGGTCCCGCGCACGGCGGGCACCAACTGCTGGCGCAGATACGGGTCCCGCAGACCGCGCAGCCCGAACAGCGCGGTCTGCACGTGCGGGGTCCGGTCGTTCAGGTGGGCGGAGCGGATCGCGCGCAGGGCCCGCGCCCCCGCCGACGTGACCCGGCTCTTCGCCCGGGCCGCGCAGACCAGTCCGACGATGACGCCGCCCACCAGGGCGAACAGCACCTTCACGATGAACGGCACCCCGGAGCCGGAATCGAGGGCGAGCGACACGAAGGTCAGCACCAGCGACACCGGGAACAGGACCGCGCACACGGCCGCCTGGATCAGCCCCCAGCGACGGAACCGCCGCCGTCCCGATCCGGGCGGGGTGATCAGCCCGCGGGCGGCCAGCGCGTCCCCGATCTCCTGGACGGCCGGGTCGCACATGGCGGCGTAGCGCACCTGGTAGAGCCAGCCCGAGGGCGCCCCCCGGTGGGCCTGCAGGACGGCCCGCTCGGCGGGGTCGGCGGCCCGCGCCCCGGGGCGGACCTGGACGATGCCCGGACCGCCGGCCACCAGTCGGCCGTCGCCCAGCATCGAGACGAGCGCGGCGTCCACGACGGTGCCGGGCCCGCCCACCACGAAGGCGGCCTCGGAGAGGTCGTGCAGGCCGGACGCGGGTCCGGCGGCCCCGGAACGGGACCTGCGCAGCCCGGTCACCAGCAGGACGCTGGAGAGGACGACGGCGATCCAGATCGCCAGGGCGAGGAGGTTCATGCCGCTCTCCCGGCCAGCGTCCGGGCCCAGCGCACGATCCGGCGGGGCGGCCTGATCCCGGCCCGGTCACGCCACCAGGCGGTGAGCCGGCGCCGCGCGGCCGGATCGGCCGGCAGGTCGCGGATCAGCAGGTCCTCGGCGAAGTCCAGTGCGTCCCGGCGGTACCCGGCGGTCATGGGGCGGCCCTTGGCGTAGGAGAGGAATGCCTCGCGGTACGGGTCCGGGCCGCCCAGGATCGCGGGCAGCTCGGGAGCCAGCCTGGCCACCACGTCCGCCCGCTTGGCGGCCAGCGCCCGGGCCTGCACCCGGATCCGCCGGCGGTCGAAGCCCTCGGGCACCGGGGTTCCGGCCACCAGCGCCGACAGCAGTGCGGCCTGTCCGAGCGCCACCCGGGTCCGGGCCGGCTCCCCGACCGGACGGGGCTCGCCGGCCACCGGAGCGGGTACGGCGACGGCCGGCGCCCCGGGCGCGGCCGGTCCTGCCGTCACCACGGCACGGATCGCGGCCAGTTCCCCCGCGAGCTCCGCCTCCGCCGGGAAGTCGTCGTCCCGCTCCAGCAGGACGCCCGGCGGATCGACCCGCGAGCGCAGCGCGGCCAGCAGGTCGAGCACCACCGGCGGGACCGGGTGCGCGTGGGTGTCGTGCCAGACGCCGCCCCGCTCGATGCCGCCCGCGACGTGCACGTACGCCAGCGCCTCCAGCGGGATGGCGTCCAGTACGGCGGCCGGGTCCTCGCCCCGGTTGACCCGGTTGGTGTGCAGGTTGGCCACGTCGATGAGGAGCCGGACACCGGTCCGCTCGACCAGTTCCGTGAGGAACTGCCCTTCGGTCAGCTCCTCGCCCGGCCACGAGAACAGCGCGGCGATGTTCTCCAGGGCCAGCGGCACGGGCAGGGCGGCCTGCGCGATCCGCACGTTCTCGCAGAGCACGTCCAGCGCGTCGCGGGTGCGCGGCACCGGCAGCAGGTGCCCGGCCTCCAGCACCGGCGAGGAGGTCCGTACGAAGGCGATGTGCTCGGTGACGAGCGGCGCCCCCAGCGCCACCGCCCGCTCGCCGAGCGCGGCCAGCTTCGCCGGATCGGGGCGGTCCGCCCCGCCGAGGCCCAGCGAGACCCCGTGCGGCACGACACGCGTGCCCCGCTCGCGCAGCCGCAGCAGGGACTCGGGCAGGTGGCCCGGGCATACGTTCTCGGCCACCACCTCGACCCAGTCCAGGCCGGGCAGCCGCTCGACGGCGTCCGCGATCTCCGGCCGCCAGCCGATGCCCACCCCCAGGTGTGCCATGGCTTCCATGTCCCCTCGCCCCCTCTCGTCGCACCGTGTGCCGGTGTCATGGCCCCGACGGAGTCGCGCCAACCGCAGGAGGGGACGTTCAGAGCAACATTTGAGGTTCCCGCGGACCGGGCAACCCGTTCAGAGCCGCGCCCGCACCGCCGGATGGTCGGCGACCACCGTCGCGCTGCCCGGCGCGATCTCGGTGAATCCGGCGTCCCGGACCACCGGCAGCCCGCTCCCGCTCAGCTCCGCCCACCGCTCGCGCGGGGCCGTCCGTACCGCCAGCCGGAAACCCGAATCCTGCCAGGCGGTCCGCTCCGGCCCCGTCAGCTCCCACCACGCCAGCTGGGCGGCGTGGCCGGCCTGGGCCATGGCCTTGCCGGCCGACATGTCGAGGCCGGGGTTGAGCCACAGCACGGGCAGCCCCGGCTCCGGCGCCGCGGTGACCGGCTCGGGGTCGTCCAGGTCGGTGCCCGACACCTGGAGCTTGGCCAGCTCCTTGGGCCAGCCGTCGAGGGGCACCGGCGGGAAGACCCGTACCTGCGCACCGTCCCCGTCCACCGTCACGCCCGGCAGGCCATGCGTCTTGCGCCACTCAGCCCCGCGGGCCCGCCGGACCACCTTGCGGATCCGGGCGTCCTGCCAGTCGCTGACCGCCTGCGCCCACTCGCCCTCGCCCCGCGCCCGCTCGTCGGTGAGCAGGACCAGCACCGCGCGGGCCGCCGTCTGGAGGGCGTCGGTCCGGGCGGGCGGCGCCGCCTTCTCGATGCGCACCACCAGCGGCAGGACGAACTGCGGGGCCTCGTCACGCAGTACGTGCTCCTGCCGGAAGGCGCTGTCTGCCCCGACCGCGGGTACGCCGGAGGTGTCGTTGGTGTGCTGGCTGCTCATCCCGCCAAGGATGCCAGGCTCCGCCTTCAGGATGATGTCCCGGGTGGCAGGCCCGGGTGAGGATCGGAGCCATGAAGAGTGATCTTTTCGCGTCCGAGAACCTGGCCCACGCCGCCGTCACCCCCGGCATGAGCCTGCAGAACGCCAAGTCCGTGAAGTACAACGTCAACGGCGAGATGCTGGCCCGCCAGGGCTCGATGGTCGCCTTCCGCGGCAACCTCCAGTTCGAGCGCAAGGGACAGGGCATAGGTGGCATGCTCAAGCGCGCCGTCACGGGCGAGGGCCTCGCGCTCATGGCCGTACGCGGCCAGGGCGAGGCATGGTTCGCCCATCGGGCGGGCAACTGCTTCATCATCGAATTCGAGCCGGGTGACGCCCTCACCGTCAACGGCCGCAACGTCCTGTGCTTCGACCCGACGCTGTCCTACGAGATCAAGATGGTGAAGGGCGCCGGCATGGCCGGCGGCGGCCTGTTCAACAGCGTCTTCACCGGCACCGGCAAGCTCGCCGTCGTCTGCGACGGACACCCGATCATCATCCCGGTCACCGCCCAGGCCCCCGTCCACGTGGACACGGACGCGGTGGTCGGCTGGAGCGCCCAGCTGGAAACCGGCCTGCACCGCTCCCAGTCGGTCGGCTCGATGATCCGCGGCGGCTCCGGCGAGGCCGTCCAGCTGAAGCTGAGCGGCGAGGGCTTCGTCATCGTCCGCCCGAGCGAGGCCATCGAGACGGCGGCCGCGCACTGAACCTCACCGGTGTGGGCCGCCGCTACGGACGGCGCCGGCCCTGGGTGCTGCGCGGGGTCTCGCTGGAGCTGCCGCGCGGAGCCCTGGTACGGATCGAGGGCGGCAACGGCGGCGGCAAGTCCACCCTGCTGCGGCTCGTCGCGGGCATCGACACCCCGACCGAGGGGCGCATCGGCGGCCGCCCGCGCGGCACGGGCTACGTACCCGAACGCTTCCCGGCGGCGCTGCCGCTCACGGCCGTCTCCTACCTGACCCACCTGGGCCGGGTGCACGGGCTCCCGCGCGCCGAGGCGGCCCGGCGCGCGGCCGACCGGCTGGAGCGGTTCGGCGCCGCGGGGTACGCACGCACCCCACTGGCCGAACTGTCCAAGGGGACCAGCCAGAAGGTGGCCGTCGCCCAGGCCCTGCTCGCCGAACCGGAGCTGCTCGTCCTCGACGAGGCATGGACCGGCCTGGACGCCGCGGCCCGGACCGAGCTGGACCTCGCCGTCGCCGAACGCACCGCCGCCGGAGCCACCGTGGTGTTCGTCGACCACGACCCGCGGCGGCTCGCGGGCGCCGCCGACGCCCACTACCGGGTCGAGGGCGCCTCCCTGGTGCCGGTGCCGGTGCCGGTGCCGGTGCCCGGCACGGCACGGGCCCGCGTACGGATCCACGCCGCCGGCCCGCCCGGCCGGGCCCTGCCCCCGGGCCTCGCGGCCGCCGTGCCCGCCGTGCCCGCCGTGCCCGCCGCCGGCGGGGGAGTGCTGCTGACCGTGGACGCCGAACACTCCGACGCGGTCCTGCGCGAACTGCTCACCGCCCGGCCGCCCTGGCACATCCGTACCGTGGAGGAACTCCCGTGACCGCCCTGCTCCGTTACCAGGGCGCCCTGCTCCTGCGCTCCCAGCGATGGCTCGCGCCCCTGATCGCGTACGCCGCCCTCGTGGCCGTCGGCATCCGGCCGGGCGACCCGGTGCTGGACTCCCTCGGCTTCGCAGCCGCCGGCCTGGTCCCGGCCACCGTCTGGCTGGTCCGGATCTGCGTGACCGGCGAACCGGACGCGGCCCGCGACTGCACGGCCGCCGCCGCGGGGCCCGTACGGGTGCACGCGGCGGCCCTGCTCACCGCTCTGGCCGGGGCACTGCTCGCCGGAGCCGCGGCAGCCGCCGTGGCGCTGCTGATCGGTGACCGGGCCGGCACCGACCCCGGCGCGGCCGCCCTCGCGGGGCCCTCGCGGTGGCGGCCTGCGCACTGACCGGCGCGGCCGTGGGCGCCCTGTGCAGCAGGCCGCTCCTGCGCCGCCGCGGGTACGGGGTGCCGGCCGGGATCCTCGGCTCCCTGCTGGCCTGGGTCCTCGCGGGCTCCCCGGCCCGCGGCGCGGTGTCCGCCCTGGTCACGGCGGGGCGCTCGGGGACGGTACCGCTGCCGCTGACGGCCCTGGCGGGCGCGCTGCTGCTGGCCGCCGGGGCGGGCTCGGCGGCCTGTCTGGTCGCCGCGCGCAGGAACTGATCCCTCAGCCCACGCCGGCGGGGGAGGAACCGCCCGGGACGAGGAGGCGGGGCGGGCCCGTGCCGTCGGCCGGGACCGACCAGATGTCGCTCGCGCGGCCGTCGCGGCCCGGCAGGGCGTAGGCGAGGGTCGAGCCGTCCAGCCAGGCGGCCTGGTCGTCGACGCTGTGGGGTTCGGCCAGGGGGTGCTCGCCCATCGTCGCCAGGTCGAGGACGTACAGCCGCCAGGGCGCCCGGAGGTCGTCGGAGACCTTCTTCTTGAAGGCGATGCGGGTGCCGTCCGGTGACAGCGAGGGGCATTCGGCGTTCTCGCGCAGCGCCCTGGCCGACCAGGCGCGCAGGTCGCCCTCGACGAGGTGGGTGGCGCCCCGGGTGGAGACGGTGGCGTAGAAGCGGTTGTCGTCGGGGGCGAAGGTCACGCCCCAGTAGTTGACGTCGGAGTCGTGGTGGCGGGCCCCGCCGAGGGTCAGCGGGATCTGCTCGATCGACTTGATCAGGTAGCCGGTCCGCAGGTCCAGGATCGCCGTCCGGGTGGAGAACGCGGTGGTGGCGTAGGAGTCGCCGGTCGTGAAGGTGGTCCAGGACAGGACCTGGCCGGAGGCCGAGACACGGGCCCGGTTGGGGATGCCGGGCACGGTCACCCTGCGCACCTCGCGCAGCTGCCGGTCGAGTACGAGGGCTTCGGTGCGGGCCGGGACGCCGGGCAGCTTGCGCAGGCACAGGGCGTGGTCCCCGGCGGTGTGGAAGCGGTCGCAGGACGGGCCGCCGGTCACGCGCGCCCCCCCGGGGCCGCCCTGGCGCGCGACCCGCCCGCCGACGGTGTCCCGGAAGTAGAGGCCTGGTTCCCCGATGCCGAAGGAGGCGTCGGCCTGCTGCCCGGGCGGCCGTTCCCGGTGCCGTGCGTGCAGGACGTAGCCCAGCGAGCCGCCCGCCAGCAGCAGGACCGCGGTGATGACGAGGGCGAGGCGGAGCCGTCGGGACGGGGGATTCACGGGGCCTCCGGGCCGGTCGGGGCAACGGCAGGGGGATCGGGAGTCGGAGCGGGAGTGGGAGCGGGAGCGGGGGTGGCGGGCATGATGCGCGCGGCGGCCACGAGCGCCCCGGCCAGCGCGAGGGCGGCGGCCCAGAGGGCGGGCCGGGGCCCCCAGAAGGTCCACGCCGCCCCGAATCCGGCGGCGCCCAGCAGCCGGGCCAGCGCCTGGCCGGTCTGCAGCACCGCGAGTCCGCCCGCCCGGCCGGCCGCGGGCAGTGCGGGCGCGGCGAGCGCCATCAGGACCCCGTCGGTGGCGGCGTAGAAGGTCCCCAGCAGGGCGAGCACCCCGACGACGGTCGGCGGGGAGACGGGGGCGAGCAGCAGGCCGTACGCGCAGAGCAGGGCGCCGTGCCCGAGCAGGAAGGCCGTCCGGCGCCCGGCCCGGTCGGCGATCCGGCCCGCGGGCACGGCGAGCAGCAGGTAGACGGCGGCGGCCCCGAGCGGCAGCAGCGTGAACAGGGCGGGCGGCAGGTCGAGGCCGCGCAGGAGCAGCAGGTAGAGGAAGGCGTCGCCGATGGTGGTGGCGCCGAGCAGGGCCGAGGCGCACAGCACGCGGCGGAAGACGGGGTCGCGCAGGGCCGGGGGCGGCCGGCGGACGGCCCCGGGCGGGGGAGGGGCGGTGACGGCGGTGGCGGACGGACGGCCGGGCCCGGCCGGGACGTACAGGACGAGCAGGAGCACACCGAGCAGGCCGGTGCAGAAGCTGACGGCGAACACCGCGTCGTAGGCGTCGGCGGTCGCCCACAGCACGGCGAACGCGGCGAGCGGTCCGAGCAGGGCGCCCGTGGTGTCCATCGCGCGGTGCACGCCGAAGGAGCGGCCGAGCGTCTCCGGGGGCCCGCTGAGCGAGATCAGGGCGTCGCGCGGGGCGGTGCGGATGCCCTTGCCCAGCCGGTCGGCGGCGAGCGCGGCGGCGATCGGGCCGGTGGCGCCCCCGGCGAGGAGCAGCCCGAGCCGGGAGAGCGCGGAGAGCAGGTAGCCGGCGCCGGCGACCCGCTTGTGGTGGCCGCGGCGGTCGGCGAGCCGGCCGCCGAGGAGCCGTACGAGGGCGGTGGCCCCGTTGAACATCCCGTCCAGGAAGCCGAACTGCAGGGGCGTCAGGCCCAGGCCCAGGACGAGGTAGAGCGGCAGCACTGCGGTGACCATCTCGGAGGAGACGTCGGTGACGAGGCTGACCGTGCCGAGCGCGAGGACGGCGGCGGGGACGCGCCGCCCGGCCCGCGGTGTGCGGGGCGGCGCGTCCGGGCGGCCGTTGGCGGCCAGGTACATCAGTGGCAGCTGTACTTCGGGCTGGTGTCCTTGACCTGGCCGTCGGTGGCGACGTAGCTCCACCCGTAGCCGGAGTCGGTGAAGTCCAGCTTCACCACGCCGTACGGTCCGCTGATCCGCTTCTGGCTGTTGGGCTGGACCTCCTCGATCGGGTAGGGCTCGGCGCCGCCCATCCCGCCGACGATCTCCACGATCCCGTCGGGGGTCGCCCGGCCCTCGGGGTCCTGCGGGGCGAACCGCTCGTAGTGGTGGTCGTGGCCGTTCAGGACCAGGTCGGCCCGGGCGGCGTAGAGGATCTTCCAGACCGGCTTGGAGACCGGGTCGTTGCCGTGCCCGCCGGACGAGTACAGCGGGTGGTGCCAGTAGGCGGCGACGCACGGCCTGGTGTTGGCGGCGAGGTCGGCCTTGAGCCAGTTGAGCTGGGCGGCCTGGTCGAAGGAGTTGGAGTCGAGGGCGACGAAGTGCCAGTTGCCCTCGTCGAAGCTGTAGTAGCTCCTGCCCTGCGGGAAGGCGATGCTGCCGAAGTACGACTTGTACCCGGCGAGCGGGCCGGCCGGGTCGTAGGTCTCGTGGTTGCCCGGGACCGGTCGGGTCCTGGCCTTGAAGGCGCCCCAGCTCTTGTCGTAGTAGGCGCGGTAGTCGGAGAGCCGGGCGTCGTCGTACTGGTTGTCGCCCATCGTCAGGTAGAACTTCGGGTCGATCCGCCGGGCGAGCGCGGCCGTCTTGGGGTGCGCGCAGCCGCTGTCGGACGCCGTGCACTGCGCGGCGATGTCACCGGCGGCAACGACCGTGAAGGCGCCGCCCGGCGGCGGACCGCCCTCGACGGTGCCGTACACCTCGGCCTCGAAGAGCGAGTAGCCGTACGAGGTACCGCGCGCGGTGCCCTGGACGCGCAGGTAGCGGCCCTTGCCGGACAGGCCGGTCCAGTCGTCGGTGCCGCCGTTGCCGGCGGTCTCGGTGGCGAGCGCGGTCCAGGCGGAGCCGTCGGCGGACATCTCGACGCGGTACGCCTTGGCGTAGGCCGCCTCCCAGGTCAGCCGTACCCGCGAGACGGTGGCCCCGGCGCCGAGGTCGACCCGGATCCACTGGGGGTCCTTGCCCTCGGCGCTGGCCCAGCGGGTGGCCGGGTCGCCGTCGAAGGCGTTCTTCGCGCCCAGCGACGAGGTCTCGGTGGAGGACGCGGTGGCGGGCTTGCCGCGGGATATGAGCGTGTCGGCGGCCCCGGCCCGGTCGGGCCAGGCCAGGAGGAGCCCGCCGGCGAGCGCGAGGGCGGTCACGCCGGCGAGGAGGAGGGTGCGGAGTCTGCCGCGTAACAGAGGGGGCCGGTCGGAGGTGTTCGGGCGCATGGCTGGAACTCCCTGCCTTGAGGGGGGCGGCGAGAGCTGGACACTGGCGCGGGCGGCGCCGGACCGGCCCGCGGGCGGGCAGGGGTCGGCACCGCGGCGGCCGGGTCAGAGCTCTCGCTGAGCGCGTCATGCCCGTGGGGGTGGGCACCGCGCCAAGCCGCCGCCCGGGACATTAACAGGAAGGAAAGTTTCCTACCAGTGCTCCGGCAGTAGTTCTCCGGGGGTGGTTCCCTCCGCGGCCGCCGTCCGCCGGTTGTCCCCCCGCCCCCGCCGGTAGGCTCGTACGCATGGACCAGCCGGACGCGACCGCGTCGTACTGCCCCGCCCCCGCCGCCCCGGCCGGCCGGGTGCCGGGACCGCCGTACGCGGACTGCCTGGAGTGCGGAAAGCCCACCGAGTACGGGGTGGCGACCCCGGGCGTGGTGCTCTGCCCCGTGTGCGAGTGGCAGGACGCGCAGCGCACCGCCTGCTCCGGCTGAGGGGCCGGGTTACTTCCCGATCAGCTCGGAGACCTTCACGAACCGGTAGCCGCGCCCCCGCAGCTCCGGAACGATCCGCTGGATGGCCTCCTCGGTCACCGGGGCGGCGCTGCGCGTGCAGTGCATGACCACCACGGAGCCGGGCTTCACCCCGGCGATCACCTGTTCGGCCACGGCGACCGGGTCCTTGGCGAAGGCGTCCCCGCTGACCACGTCCCACTGGACGGCCGTGACCCCGGCCGTGGACAGGGCCCGCAGTGCCTGGTCGTCGTAGCAGCCGCCGGGGAAGCGGAAGTACGGGACGGTGTTGACCGCGCCCGCCTTACGGAAGGCGGCGAAGGCCCGGTCCACATCGGCGCGGGCGGCCGCGCCGTCGAGCGAGGGCAGCCCGTAGCAGGGGGACTTGAAGGCGTGGTGGCTGTACGAGTGGTTCGCGATCTCGAAGTTCGGGTCGGTGCCGATCGACTTCGCCTGGTCCGGGTACTCCTCGGCCCAGCGCCCCGTCATGAAGATCGTCGAGGGCACCTTGAGGGTGCGCAGGGTCGTGATCAGCGCGGGATTGTCGAAGTGCTCCCCGTCCGCGGCGCGCGGCCCCTGGTTGGAGGTCATGTCGGCGTCGAAGGTCAGCGCCACGGTCTTGTCCGTCTGCTGCTTCGCCCGTTCGAAGACGGGGGTCAGGCCGTTCGGGCCGGGCGCCATGGTCGGGGGCTTGGCGGGCGCGCCGGCCTGCGGGGAGGCGGGGGAGCTGCCCTGCGGCGGGGCGGCGGGCGATCCCGGGGCCGCGGCCGGTGCGGAGGCGGCGGGGGTGCCCATACGGGCCTCGCGGCCGGCGTCCGGCGCGCCGGCGCCGCCCCCGCATCCCGCGAGGGCGGCGCCGAGCGCCGCCGTGGCAGCCGCGGCAGCTACTTTTCGTACGGAAATGGTCACGCACGCAAACTATATGACTAACTGATCAGAAGACTGGATGACAGGCGGTCGAAGGGGGCTCACCCCTCCAGCAGCCGCCTGCGGCACTCCTCGACGTCGAAGTCACCCTTCGGATACTGCGGATCCATCTCCTCCAGATGCTCCAGGAGCAGCGTGCTGATCGCCCAGTTGCGGTACCACTTGCGGTCCGCGGGCACGACGTACCAGGGCGCCGCAGCGGTGGAGCAGCGCTCCAGCGCCAGCTCGTACGCCTCCTGGTACGCGGGCCACACGCTGCGCTCCTCGATGTCGCCCTCGTTGAACTTCCAGTGCTTCTTGGGGTCGGCCAGCCGCTCCAGGAGGCGCTTGCGCTGCTCCTCGTAGCCGATGTGGAGGAAGACCTTCACCACGCTCACGCCGTCGTCCGCGAGGGCCTGTTCGAAGCGGTTGATCCGGGCGTACCGGCTGCGCACCCGGTTGCGCGGCACCAGCTCGCGGACGCGGGCGATGAGCACGTCCTCGTAGTGGGAACGGTCGAAGATGCCGATCTCGCCGGGCTCGGGGAGCTCCTGCTTGATGCGCCAGAGGAAGGGACGGCCCAACTCCTCCGGAGTGGGCGCCTTGAAGGCCTTGATCCGGCAGCCCGACGGGTTGAGCATGCCGATCACGTGCTTGAGGGTGCCGCCCTTGCCGCTGGTGTCCATGCCCTGGAGGACGAGCAGGACGCGGCGGCGGTCGCCGGCGGTGCTCGCCGCGTAGAGCCGTTCCTGGAGGGAGGCCAGCGGCTGCGCCAGCAGGGCGGTGGCCGTCAGCCCGGCTGCCTTGCCGGAGGGACCGCCGGGGGTCCCGGAGGAGTCGAGGTGGCGCAGGTCCGGCCGGTCGCCCGGGGGCACGCGCAACAACTCCCGCAAGAGCCGGGCCCCGGCATCGCCACCGCCCTCGGACCGCTTCCCGGCCTTCCCGGACTTCGCCGGTTTCTGCTTCCCGTGCCGCTTCCCGGCCATCGCTGACCACCCCAATCCCGTCGGTTCCGTACGATCTTCCGGCAGACCGAACGGGAGCGCGAGATCAGCGCCAGGGCCCCGTCACCGCGAAAGTGGTCCCCGGCGCGTAGGCGTTCACGTACATCGTCCGCCCGTCCGGGGAGAAGGTGACCCCGGCGAGCTCCCCCCACTCCGGCGCCCCCGGCCCCCCGATGTCCTCGGCGTTGCGGGCCATCGGGTAGACCTCGCCGCCCACCGTCACCCCGAGGACGTACTGCGCCCCGCCGCCGTCCTCGCACACCATCAGTCCGCCGTCCGGGGCCAGGCAGATGTTGTCGGGGGAGTCCCCGGGCAGCGCGATGTCGGCGGCCGGGCCGAAGAGCACGTCCAGCCGCAGCAGGGCGCGCCGCGGGTCGTAGAACCACACCTGCCCGTGGTGGTCGCGGGAGGCCCCCTCGCCGCTGCGGGCGAAGCTGGACACGAAGTGGACCCCGCCGTCGCCCCAGTAGCAGCCCTCCAGTTTCTGCGCGTGGGTGATCCCGCCCGGACCGAAGTCCTGGAGCCGGATCGGCGTCCCGGCCGCCGAGGGGTCCGGTACGGGCACCCACTGCGCCGGGAACTGCGCCCCGGGCTCGTCGACCACCGCGAGGTCCGCGATCCCCGGCACGCGCAGGGCCTCCAGGGAGCCTCCCGCCCGCAGCGAGCCCGGCCCCCCGAGCGGCCGCTCCGGCAGGAAGCGGTAGAACAGCCCGAAGGGCTTGATGAAGGCGTCCTCGGTCTCGTAGACGACCCCGCGGTACGGGTCCACGGCGACGGCCTCGTGCGCGAAGCGGCCCATCGCGGTGAGCGGGACCGCGCCCGAGCGGTGCGGGTCGGCGGGGTCCACCTCGAACACGTAGCCGTGGTCCTCGGTGTAGCCGGAGGTGCCCGCGCGGTCCTCGGTCTCCTCACAGCTCAGCCAGGTGTTCCAGGGGGTCCGGCCGCCCGCGCAGTTGACGGCGGTGCCGGCGAGGGCGACCCGCTCGCCGGTGACCCTCCCGGCCGGGTCGAGCTCCAGGGCCGTGCAGCCGCCCAGGGCCCCGGGGTCGTACGTCAGCCCCTTGACGGCGGGGACGCGCAGGGCGGCCGTGGTGCGGTTCTCGTGGTTGCGGACCAGCCGCACGCGGCCGCCGCCGGCGTCGAAGGCGGCCATGCCGTCGCAGTTGGCCGGCACGGCACCCTCGCCGGAGCGCAGCGGCTCGCCCGCCCGTGAGAGCACCCGGTACGTGAACCCGGCGGGCAGGTCGAGCAGTCCGCGCGGGTCGGGGAGCAGCGGCCCGTAACCGCGCCCGGCGCGGACGGCCGGGGCGGCGGGGGAGCCGCCGGCGAACAGCGCGCCGAGCGTCCCGCTGAAGGCGATCGCGCCGGCGGCGAGCAGGCTGCGTCGGGTGACGGACATCGGCGGCTCCCGGGCGGGGTCAGGGGCGGACGGTGCCCGGAAGGCAGGTCACCGCCGGGTTGAAGGTCTGGAACAGGCCGCCGGGGTTCTTCTTCCAGAGCCACAGCTGCAGGGCGTAGTGGACCGGCTGGCCGGGGAAGTTGCCGGGCTTGGGGCCCTTGAAGGGGACGCCGAACAGGGTGGGGCGGTCGTCGTCCGTCGTCAGCTTCTGGTCGCGGTCGTAGACCAGCCACTGGACCCCGACGAGGCGCTTGCCGCCGCGCCCGTCGTCCTCGTAGTACAGCGCGGCGGGCTTCGCGGGATCGAGGGAGTTGTCGTACGCGTGGTTGAAGTGCGGGTAGCCGAGCGCGCCCGTTCCCCCCGCCTTGTCGACGACGCAGTACTTGTCCGGCTTGTAGCCGGCCGCCACCCCGTTCGCGTGCACCTGGTACGGGGCGGTCGCCCGGTACACGACGGCCCGGTCGGCCACGGCCCGGCCGACGCCGCCGTCGGCGCCGTGACGGGGCGAACCGCTGGAGGAGGCGGGGGGCGCGGCGACGGCCGCGAGGGTGAGCGAGGCGGCTGCGGTGAGGGCCAGGGCGAGACTGCGGGCCATGCGCGGGCTCCTTGCGACGGGCTGCTGGTGCATTTGGTGCCGTGACCGGAAGGGTTCGCCGGCCTGCGAGGCGGGGCGAACCCTTCCGGCCACAGCACTACCAGCCCTGCCCCCGGGCCGTCGTACCCGCCACACCCCCGGCCCCCCGGACGGCCGACCGCCGATCGGCCGCGGACGGTCCGGAGCCCGCACACGGATCACCCCGTACCCGGCCGCGCGGCCTCACCCGAACGGGAACCGCGCCGTTTCGCGACGCACCCGCACGGGGAACCGGTGTGTCCGCAGGAGGCGATCGCGAGCGAGTGCGACGGAGGGTGCGGAACATGGCGCAGCAGGATGCGGCACCGAACGGCGGCGGCGAGCTGCACGACATCGTCGCGGCCATCTCCCGGGGCGCGCCGGAATACCGGCAGTGCCCCCATCCCCTGTACGCCGCCCTGCGCGAGCAGGCCCCGGTGTGCGCGCTGACGCCGCCCCACGGGATCGACACCTACCTGATCACCCGCTACGACGACGCCCGCGACGCACTGTCGGACCCGCGCTTCAGCAAGAACATGCGCGGCGCCATCGACACCTACCACGCCGTGTACGGCAGCTTCTTCGACGCGCTCGACGACAACGTGCTCTTCTCCGACCCGCCCCGGCACACGCGGCTGCGCCGCATCCTGCGCAGCGCCTTCACCCCCCGGCGGGTGGAGGAGATGCGCCCCAGGATCACCGAGATCACCGAGAGCATCCTCGGCGAGTGCCGCAGGGCGGGCACGGTCGACCTGATGACCTCGTTCGCGTTCCCGCTGCCCATCGCGGTCCTGTGCGAACTGATGGGCATCCCGCAGGAGGACCGCCCCGAGATCCTGGAGCAGTTCGCGGTGGTGACGCGCTCCCGGTTCGATCCCTCCCGCAAGGCGGAGCTGAAGGCGGCCGAGGAGCGCCTGCAGCACCGGCTGGAGCGGCTCATCTCGGACACGCGCGCCCACCCCTCGGACTCCTTCCTCAGCGACCTCATCCAGGCGGAGGAACCGCTGGAGGACCCCGAACTGGTCGCCTCGCTGTGGGTCCTTTTCTTCGCGGGCCACAAGACCACCGCCTACCAGATCGGAAACTCCGTCCTCAACCTGCTGCTGCGCCCCGAGCAGGCGGCGATGCTCCGTGCGGACCCCCGGCTCGTCCCGCGGGCGGTCGAGGAGATCCTGCGCTTCGAGGGTTCGGTGGAGACGTCGACCTTCCGGTACGCGGCGCAGGAGGCCCGGATCCGGGACACGGTGATCCCCAAGGGCTCCCTGGTCCAGATCGCGATCTCGGCGGCCAACCGGGACCCCGGGAAGTTCGAGTCCCCCGACGAACTGGACGTGACGCGGGAGGGACTTCAGGGGACGCACCTGGGCTTCGGCCACGGAACCCACTACTGCCTGGGCGCGCCGCTGGCGCGGCTCGAACTCGAGATCGCGCTCGCCGCCCTCCTGCGGGAGTTCCCGGACATGGCGCTGGCGGACGAGGAGGCGGCCGGGAGGGCGTGGCTCAAGGGCCCGGTGGCGGCGTTCAGGGGGCTCGAACACCTGCGGATCGTCCTGGAGCCCTCCCGCCCGGACGGGGACCCCGGCGAGCCGAGCCTGGCCTCCGTGGCCTCCGGAAAGTAACTCGAAGCACCCCAGACCCGATGGGCGGTGGATCGGCATGACGGATTCCGCGAGCACCTCCGCACTGCGCCTCCTGGGCACACCGGCGGACGAACTGCGCATCGCCGCGGTGGGCACCAGCGAAGTGATCCGGGTCGCGCGGGGTTCCTCCGCACCGGGCCCGGACGCGGCCCCCGCGGTCCATTCGAAGATCGACATGCATCACCACTACTGCGCGCCGCAATGGCGTGAATGGGCCGTGCACCACGGGCTGATCATGCAGGAACAGCTGCCTCCGTGGACCCGGCTCGGCATCGGGGACGCGATCCGCTTCATGGACGGGGCGGAGATCACGACCGCCGTCCTCAAGCCGATGCTGCCGGCGCGCTACCGTTCGTCGGCGCAGCTGCGCGAAGCCGTCAACATCACGCTGCAGTCGATGATCGAAGCGGCGACCTCGCACCCGGGCAGGTTCTCGTACTACGTGCCGCTCTTCCTGGACGACCCGGAGGCGTCGTCCTGG
The DNA here is from genome assembly GCF_053610205.1 of Streptomyces sp. NPDC054932. Lineage (NCBI taxonomy): Bacteria > Bacillati > Actinomycetota > Actinomycetes > Kitasatosporales > Streptomycetaceae > Streptomyces > Streptomyces sp. NPDC054932. Next base: position 115,740 of record NZ_JBSGXU010000003.1, read on the forward strand.
GCCGTGCGCCGCGGCCTCGGGCAGCTCGGGGCCGTAGGGGTGAACGTGACGGCCAACTACGGGGGCGTCTACCTCGGGGACCCCTCCTACGACCGGCTGTTCCACGAGCTGAACGAGTTCTCCGCCGTCGTGGACACCCACCCGCACAACCTGCCCGGCTGCCCGCCCGGCGCGTCGGCCGTCCCCGGCATTCCGAACTTCATGTGCGACTTCCTGCTGGACACCACGCGGGCCGCCGTGAACATGATCAGCAGGCGGACGCTGGACCGCTTCCCGAACCTCTCCGTCGTCCTGCCGCACGCGGGCGGTTTCCTCCCGTACATCGCCACGCGGCTGCAGGCCCTCGGCCGGTTCTGCGAGCCGCCCGTCGAGGCCGCCGCCGTCCGCGACCACCTGAGCCGCTTCTACTACGACACGGCGGGCCCCATGGCGCCCGCGGCGACCCTGCTGGAGCACGTGCCGGCGGACCACGTCCTCTTCGGCACCGACTGGCCCGCCGCTCCCGCCGACACGGTCACGGAGCTGGCGCTGCCCGCACTCGACGCGGACCCGGCCCTCACCCCGGAGCAGCTGAAGGGGATCTACCACGACAACGCGATGCGCCTGATCCCGCAACTGGCGACCGTCTGACGGGGGTACGGGCAGCACGGCGCGGCCCGTACCCCCGCCGGAGCGGCGCAGATCAGGCGAGCTTGGCGCTCAGGGTGATCGTGGTACCCGTCAGGGCCTGGCTGACCGGGCAGTTCTTCTTGGCGTCCTCGGCGGCGGCGACGAAGCCGTCGTTGTCCAGGCCCGGCACCTCGCCCTCCACCGTCAGGTGGATGCCGGTGATGCCCTCACCGGGCTGGAAGGTGACGTCGGCCTTGGTCTCCAGCCGGGTGGGCGGGTTGCCCTGGCCCGCGAGGGCGTGGGACAGGGCCATCGAGAAGCAGCTGGAGTGGGCGGCGGCGATCAGCTCTTCCGGGCTGGTCTTGCCGTTCGCGGCCTCCGAGCGCGCGGGCCAGGAGACGTCGTACGAACCGAGGCCCGAGGAGTCGAGGCTGACGACACCCTTGCCCTGCAGCAGGTTGCCTTCCCAGACGGTGTGCGCGTGACGCGTGGTGGCCATGGTGATCCCTTCGCAGAAGTGGAAACGGGCGGGCGCCGCCCGGCGACCGCCCGTACCCAACCAACAGGGACACCCCGGGGTTGGCGTCGCGCGCCCGCCCGGGGAGCCGCGAGCTGGCGCGGTAGTAATTAGTGAGGGAGCCCCCCATCAGCCTCACCAA
>NZ_JBSGXU010000003.1:117017-121642 GCF_053610205.1 Streptomyces sp. NPDC054932
GTGCTGGGGGTGGGGGGGGTGGGGGGGGTGGATTTGTTAACCACTTCTAATTTTGCAACCGGGCGGGCCCCCCGCCGGCCCCCGCCCTTCCCAAACCTACTGGGACACCAGGGGTTTCGCGTCGCGCGCCAGCGCGGTGAGCCGCGATATGGCGCGGAAGTACTTCTTCCGGTACCCGCCGTTCAGCATCTCCTCGCTGAACAGCCGGTCGAAGGGGACCCCGGAGGCCAGGACCGGGATCTCGCGGTCGTACAACCGGTCGGCCAGTACCACCAGCCGCAGGGCCGTCGACTGGTCCGGCACCGGGCCGACATCGGTCAGGCAGACCGCCGTGAGACCGTCGGTCAGCGCGCCGTAGCGGCTGGGGTGCACCCGGGCCAGGTGTTCGAGCAGGCCGGGGAAGTCGTCCAGGCTCGCGCCTTCGGTCGCGTACGCGGCCTTGGTGACCTGCTCGTCGGAGAACGGCGCCGGGGCCTCGGGCAGACCGCGGTGGCGGTAGTCCTGGCCGTCGATGCGCAGCGGCCGGAAGTGCGCCGACAGTCCCTGGATCTCGCGCAGGAAGTCGGCGGCGGCGAAGCGGCCCTCACCGAGCTTGCCGGGCAGCGTGTTGGAGGTGGCGGCGAGCGCCACGCCCTGCTCGACCAGGCGGCTGAGCAGCGAGGACACCAGTACGGTGTCGCCCGGGTCGTCCAGCTCGAACTCGTCGATGCACAGCAGCCGGTGTCCGCCCAGGGTCTGAACGGTCTGCTGGAACCCGAGCGCGCCGACCAGGTTGGTCAGCTCCACGAAGGTGCCGAAGGCCTTGAGCGCGGGCTCGGCCGGGGTGGCGTGCCACAGGGAGGCGAGCAGGTGGGTCTTGCCGACGCCGTAGCCGCCGTCGAGGTAGACCCCGCGCGGGGCGCTGGGGGCGGCGGGCTTCTTCGAGAACCAGCGCTTCCTGCCGGAGCCGCTGGCGTGCGCCCCGCCCAGGCCGGCGGCGAACCCGCTCAGCACCGTGACGGCCTCGGACTGGCTCGGCTGGGTGGGGTCCGGGTCGTACGTGTCGAAGCGCACCGAGTCGAACCGCGGCGGCGGCACCATCTCGGCCACCAGCCGCTCGGCGGGGACCCGCGGCTCGCGCGCACACAGGGCCTGGGGGCCCGCGTCGGCTATGGGGGGTCGGCCGGAGGTGTAACCGGAGGTGGAGAGAGATGTTGACACAGCTCTTAACTCTACGGGGCGTGGCACACTGCACCGATGCGACGCCTGTTCCCTGTGACCGATCAGACATCAGCCTCGCCCCAGGACCGGGCCGACCGGGAGTGGTCGCTCGACGAGCTGGCGGAGGCCTACGCGTACCCCGCCCTGAAGGCGGACGGGCACTGGCTCCGGGCGAACATGGTCTCGACCCTGGACGGCGCCGCCCAGCACGACGGCCGCTCGCAGCCCATCTCCGGCGAGACCGACATGCGGATCTTCGGCACCCTCCGGGCACTGGCCGATGTGGTGGTCGTCGGCGCGGAAACGGTTCGCCAGGAGGGCTACCGCCCGGCCCGGGCCCGGGAGGCCTTCGCCGCCCGCCGTGCCGCCTCCGGACAGGGCCCGGCCCCCGCCATCGCCGTGGTCACGGCCGGCATGGACCTGGACTTCTCGCTGCCCCTGTTCACCTCCCCGCTGGTGCCGACCCTGGTGGTCACCGGAGCCGCCGCGCCCGCCGACCGGGTGGCCGAGGCCGTCCGGGCCGGGGCCGAGGTCGTGGTGGCCGGTGAAGGCGCGGCCGTGGACACCGCCCGGGCGGTGCGGGAGCTCGCCGGGCGGGGGCTGCGCCGCCAGCTCACCGAGGGCGGGCCCCGGCTGCTGGGGCAGTTCGTGGCCGCCGACGCCCTCGACGAGCTGTGCCTGACGATCTCCCCGATGCTCGCGGCCGGCGGCGCCCAGCGGATCGCCGGAGGGCCCTCCGTCACGGTTCCGCACCGGCTCGCGCCCGCCTGTGTACTGGAAGAGGCCGGGTTCCTCTTCACGAGCTACCGTCGGATCTGACAACGGGCGGAATTTGTCGTTCCGCTTTGCTTCCGCTGGGCACATAACTGGGCAGGTATGTCTGCACAGGGCCCCGTGCGACAGCGGGGCAGGATGGTTTCCGCAGGGGCCGGCCTGCCGGCCTCGGCCCATGAAGGAGAGGGCGTCCGTGTTCACGAGCGTATTGATGATCGAGCAGCCGCTGACCGCGGTGGACGTGGACTTCGTCACCACCCTGCACGGGGACGACGCGGTCTCCTTCATCGTCCTCATGCAACCCCGGGGCGACCAGGACCGACTGCTGCGGGCCATCGACGACGTGGCGCTCGGCGAGCTCCCCGAGGCCGTCCGCGAGGGCGACGAACCCGAGGGCGAGGCCGCCCTCGGCCCCGCCGCACACGCCCTCGCGCACTCCCTGAACGCACTGCGCGCCAAGGGGGCCAAGGCCGTCGGGCAGATCATCGAGGACCACCCGCTCGACAAGCTGAAGACCGTGGTGGACGAGCACGACGCCGACGAGGTGATCGTTCTGACCGCCCCGCACTTCGTGGAGGAGTTCTTCCACCGGGACTGGGCCTCCCGCGCCCGCCACAAGGTCGGCGTTCCCGTGCTCAAGCTCTTCGCCCACAACGAATAGGCTTGGGGCCAGTCAGAGCCCCAAGCGCACCCGCAAGCACTCGATCCTGGAGCGACCTGAATGAAGCCCGGCCTGCCGACCGCCATGGAACGGCCCCACTTCATCGGCATCGGCGGCGCCGGCATGTCCGGCATCGCGAAGATCCTGGCCCAGCGCGGCGCGCAGGTCGCCGGCAGCGACAGCCGCGGTGACTCCGAGACCGCCGGGGCGCTGCGTGCCCACGGCGCCACGGTCCACGGCGGACACGCGGCCGCGAACCTCGCCGCCGACTCCACCTGCGTGGTCGTCTCCAGCGCCATCCGCGCCGACAACCCCGAGCTGGCCCGCGCCGCCGAACTCGGCATCCCCGTCGTGCACCGCTCCGACGCGCTCGCCGCGCTGATGGACGGGCTGCGCCCGATCGCCGTCGCCGGCACGCACGGCAAGACCACCACCACCTCGATGCTGGCGGTGTCCCTCTCGGCCCTGGGCCTGGACCCCTCCTACGCCATCGGCGGCGACCTGGACGCCCCCGGCTCCAACGCCCACCACGGCGAGGGCGACATCTTCGTGGCCGAGGCGGACGAGAGCGACCGCTCCTTCCACAAGTACACCCCGCAGGTCGCGATCATCCTGAACGCGGAGCTCGACCACCACGCGAACTACGCGTCGATCGAGGAGATCTACGAGTCCTTCGAGACCTTCGTCGGCAAGATCGTGCCCGGCGGCACCCTGGTCGTCGCCCACGACCAGCAGGGCGCCGCCGAGATCGCCCGCCGGGTCGCGGGCAAGGAGGGCCTGAGCGTCGTCACGTACGGCGAGGAGGAGGGCGCCGACGTCCGGATCACCAAGATCACCCCGCGCGGTCTGACCAGCGAGGTCACCGTGATCCTGGACGGCCGGATGCTCACCTTCACCGTCTCGGTTCCCGGCCGCCACTACGCGCACAACGCCGTCGCGGCCCTCGCCGCGGGCGTGGCCCTCGGCATCCCGGCGCACAACCTGGCGAGCGCGCTCGGCAAGTACACCGGCGTCAAGCGCCGCCTCCAGCTCAAGGGCGAGGCCGCGGGCGTCCAGGTGATCGACTCCTACGCACACCACCCCACCGAGATGACCGCAGACCTGGAGGCCATCCGCGGAGCCGCCGGGGACTCCCGCATCCTGGTCGTCTTCCAGCCGCACCTCTTCTCCCGCACCCAGGAGCTGGGCCAGGAGATGGGCCAGTCGCTGGCCCTCGCCGACGCCTCCCTGGTCCTGGACATCTACCCGGCCCGCGAGGACCCGATCCCCGGCGTCACCAGCGAGCTGATCATCGCGGCCGCACGCACCGCGGGCGCCGACGTCACCGCCGAGCACGACAAGGCGGCCGTCGCCGACGCCATCGCGGGAATGGCCAAGCCCGGTGATCTCGTTCTCACCATGGGCGCGGGCGACGTCACGGACCTCGGTCCGGCCATCCTCGCCCGGCTGTCGAGCTGAAGGTACGAGGGAGCGGGAGAGTCATGTCCTACGAGGTCGAGAAGACGGACGAGCAGTGGCAGGCGGAGCTGACCCCGTCCGAGTACCAGGTGCTGCGCCTGGCGGGCACCGAGCCGGCCTTCCGCGGTGAATACACGGACACCAAGACCGAGGGCGTCTACTCCTGCCGCGGCTGCGGGTCCGAGCTGTTCCGCTCGTCGGAGAAGTTCGACTCGCACTGCGGCTGGCCGTCCTTCTTCGACCCGAAGGACACCGACGCCGTCGAGCTGATCGCGGACACCTCGCACGGCATGGTCCGCACCGAGGTCCGCTGCGCGACGTGCGGCTCGCACCTGGGCCACGTCTTCGAGGGCGAGGGCTACCCGACCCCGACGGACCAGCGGTACTGCATCAACAGCATCTCCCTGCGCCTGACCCCGGCCGAGGGCTGACGCAGGTCCGGCGGCGGAGGCCGCGACCCGCGGGAGCGGGCGCGGCCTCCGGCCGGCCCGGGCCCGCCGCCGGGCGGGGAGGCCCTCGCCCTGCGCGCGGT